>NZ_JAYGHW010000001.1:0-160815 GCF_034932185.1 Spirulina sp. CCNP1310
CTGGATTAGCCTGGGGGAGAACTGGGGGGCGAACTGGGGGCGAACTGGGGGGCGAACTGGGGGCGAACTGGGGGCGAAAAATTTTTATGCCTCCGGCAGGCTTACGCCAACGCCCCTATGCATGAAAATAGAGGGAGCAGATTAGGGGCTGGCTGAGGGTTGCACAAGAGATTGCTTTAAAAGTTGCGTGGCAGTTTCCACGGTTAGGGGTTGGAAAAATAGGTAGCCTTGGCCATAGGGACAATCTAATTGACGGAGCATTTCCAGTTGCGGGATAGATTCAATGCCTTCGGCAATGATGCTGAGATTTAAGCCCTGAGCTAGGGAAATAATCGCCCGGACAATTTCCATATCTTCGCTATTTTGATCAATGTAATCAATAAAAGATTTATCAATTTTCAAGACATCGAGAGGAAAGCGATGGAGATAACTCAGGGAACAATAACCCGTGCCAAAGTCATCAATGCAAATCTGAATTTTTTGCCCTCGTAACGCTTTTAAAATCGCAATTGCTCCCTGGGGATCATCCATTAATGCCGTCTCCGTAATCTCTAACTTCAGGGTTTTTGGGTTCAGCCCCGTTTCCGCCAAAATTAAGGCAATGCGATCGCTCAATTGGGGCTTTAATTGCCGACTGGACAAATTGACACTCATCGTCAAAGGATAACCCCGAAACTGCTCCTGCCACAGCCGCCCCTGGATACAGGCTTGGCGCAACACCCATTCTCCCAACGCCTCAATTTGTCCTCGCTCTTCGGCCAGGGGGATAAATTCCGAAGGGGATAGCCAACCAGCGGTGGGATGTTGCCAGCGAATCAAGGCCTCAAAGCCAATTAAAGTTTGGGTTTGTAGGTTCATAATCGGCTGGTAATAGAGGCAAAGCTGATTCTGCTGAATCGCACTGCGTAAATCCGTATCCAATTGTTGGCGGCGGACAATGGCTTGGCGCATGAGGGGATCAAAACAGACCGCCCGGTTTTTGCCCTGCGCTTTAGCGCGGTACATGGCAATATCGGCATCTTGCAAGAGTTCTTCCGCCTGACGGTAATGGGGTTGGTGAGGCACAATGCCAATGCTGGCCCCGGTAAAGACGCGATGGCCAGCAATATCAAAGGGTTCAGCGAGAATCTTGAGGATTTTATTGGCTAAGGCGATCGCAGCGGCATTGGTTCCGAGGGGAGTGATTAAAATCGTGAACTCATCCCCCCCCAAACGGGCGAGGGTATCGGTGGGGCGGAGACAGGTTTGTAAACGACGGGCGATCGCCACCAGCAACGCATCCCCCAACCAATGGCCCAAACTATCATTGACCAACTTAAACCCATCGAGATCGAGAAACAACACCGCAAAGGCCGGTACATATTGCTGTTCTATCAGGCAATGGGTCACTTGTTTGAGGAAATAGGCCCGATTCCACAACCCCGTGAGGGCATCATGGGTGGCGTTGTAACGGAGATTTTCCTCCGCTAACTTACGACTGGTAATATCCACCACACAGCCCTCATAACGCACCAACGGCTGATTTTGGGTCATGGCCCCCAGCGGATCACAAATGCGCCGGGCATTTTCAGAAATCCAGATCACCCGACCATCACGGCGATAAATTTGCGATTCAAACTCCTTCACCTCCCCGTGAATTTGTAACTGGAGGAGGAGTTTTTCGTAGCGTTCCGGTTGGACGTAGGGGGGAACGGGCTGTTGGGCTTGAATGGCTAAAAAGGAAGCGACGGATTCATAGCCATAGATTGCTGCCAGGGCGGGGTTAACGTTCAAATAATGGCCTTGGCTATCCAGTTGAAAAATGCCCTCAACGGCATTTTCAAAAATGCCGCGATACTTGGCTTCAGCGGCTTGGGATAGGGCTTCGGCTCGCTTGCGCTGAAAGACTCCCCCCAACTGCATCGCCACCGAAGCCACCAACTCCACTAAGCGCGGTTCTTCTCGGTTGGCTGCGAGCATCGCAAATTCCAACACCGCCAACACCTGCCCCTCGGCAATAATCGGCACTAATAGACAGGCGCGGATCTTTCCCGCAGTGGCGATCGCCTGATCACAAAGGGGGATGCTTTCACGGCTACCCCGACCCATTAACCCCGCCTCCGTCAACTGGGATAAATCGGGAATCCATTGGGGAAGCTGACTTTGCCACACTTGCCCCGGCAACCCTTCCCCCCAAGCAAAACGAGAGTCCTGACTCTCCTGCCAAAATTTGCTAAAACACTCTTGCTCCCCCCGATTGAGATGAGAATTGTAGTAACGAACGGGACTGATTTCTAAATGGGTTTGCTCATGATTGGGAACCCACACTGCGCCAAATCCCCAGCCGGTGGCTTCACAAAGCAGCGCTAAAACTTCCCTAAGGGCTTGGTCAAAATCGATGGCGAGGCTGACGGATTGGGTGACACTGTGGAGGAGGTGGAGTTCTTCCTCGGCCCGTTGGCGCTCGGTGATGTCCATGCCCGCCAGAAAGCAGAATTCATAGGAGGTGCGATCGCGCCTCACAATCGGCTTTGCTTGCCATTCCACCGTCAACACTTGGCCGCTGCGGGTAAGCAGTTGACTAATATGAATACTCAGCCCCAAAGAAGCATTAACCTGGAGGATAAAGTCGGTCATTTCCTCCCGATGATCTGGGGGAATACAAGCGTCAATAAAATCCGCCCCGAAGACTTCGGGCAACTGATAGCCCAGGGTGTTGAGCATAGCCCGATTCATCATGGCAATTTTGCCTGCCGGGGTGAGGGCCAGGAAAAAAGCGGGGTTGGCATCAAAGAGGGTTTGCACCCATTCGCTATCCCCCACTAGGGGATTGGCAGCCTCCAAGGGCAGATCACGGCGTTGCCCTCTGGGCCAAGCTGCCCCGATCAGGATCCCCAGGCCAACCCCGGCGATCGCCCCCAGGAGCGGAAAAAGATTAATGGGCAAAGGCACAAACAGAGGCAACATTGAGGCTGAATAGAGGGGTCACTCCCCCCATTATGAGGCCTCTCACCAAAATCACAGCCCTTCGCCGAAGCGGTAGCCCTTGCCATAGACGGTATGGATTAGGTTAGCCCCATCCCCCTGCTCAATTTTGCGCCGTAGCAGGCGCACCAAAGCGGCTAAAACATTGCTATTGGGGGGGGATTCTCTCCCCCAAAGGTGTTCTTGCAGTTGTTGATGGGTGAGGGTTTGGCCGGGATGTTGGAGAAAGTAGGCCAGGAGTTGGGCTTCTTTTTCCGAGAGTTCGATGGGGCAATCTCCCCGGTAGGCAAGGCGATTATCGGGGTCAAAGGCGAGATCTCCCCAGGTGAGTCGGGGGCTAGGTTGAAGGGGGAACCGCCGCAACAAGGCCCGCACCCTGGCAAGGAGTTCCCGCAGTTCAAAGGGTTTGACTAAATAGTCATCGGCTCCGGCATCTAAACCGAGGACGCGATCGTCCAGGGTATCTTTGGCGGTGAGGAAGAGAACGGGGGTTTGATCCCCCTGCGATCGCAATTCCCGGCAAATCTCCAACCCTGATGGAGCCGGTAACATCCAATCCAAAATCAACAGTTGATAATCCCCCCTTTGGGCCAAAGCCAGCCCCGCCGCCCCCTGATGGGCCACATCCACACCATAGCCCTCCTGACGGAGTACCCGACTCAGGGGCGTGGTCAATTCCACCTCATCATCCACCAATAAAATCCGCATCAAGGTTAAAAGAACGTGCAAACTTTAAATTTAATCCTGCTCAATTTCTACAACACCAAACCCGTAGGGGCGAAAAACCTTTCGCCCTCACCCATCAGGATCACCGTAGGGGCGAAAAACCTTTCGCCCTCACCCATGGGCGATTAAAGGGTGGTGGGATCAATGCCCAATTCGCGCAACTTGGCCGCTAGCAGTTCCGCCCGTTGCTGTTGGAGATCGGCCCGTTGCTGTTCAAGATTAGCCCGCTCTCGTTCGAGGGCTTGATATTCACTCCCCCATAACAAAAGATTGCCCTTGCCATCCCACCACCGCAGCCAATAAATATCTTGATTCTGTCGTTCCCCCTGCCATAGCCCCAGGTAGAGCGCTAACTCCGGAATCCAGAACCGGCCCTCTGGGGTGGGGGTTTGCAGTTCGTAGCGGCCTTGGGTGAGACAGCGGACATCAAGGGTTAGCTCATAGGGGTTATAGGTGACGTAGGTCGGGACTTGGAGGACTTGCTCGTAAAAATAGAGCTTGCCATAGGGGGGCGTGGCGCGGACGGAAAGTTCCCCATTATCTTCCTGGGAGAGGAATTCCATCACAACGGCCACGCGATCGCCCTCCACACCAGGGGTATAGCTGCGCCGAATTTCACCGGGGGGGACGGGTTGGGCTTGGGGAACATAGAACCAATCCGGCGCTTTAACGGTGATATTGCGGTTAAGGGTGGCGACGAGGCCAAAGTTAGAGGCGATCAGCATTTCGGGGGTGAGCCGGCCAGCGCAGTCGAGGGCTTCGGTGAGGGCAGCGGCAAGCCAAGGCTGTTGAATATTTTCCACAGGATCATCGGGAAGAACATAGTCCGGGGGTAAAGGTTCCCAAGTGACGGTAACGGCCGGGCGAGGGATTTGGGCAACCATAGAGCAGTGAGTAAAACATCTAAACTGATTTTATCAGTGAGAAGTGAGGAGTAAGCGGGAAATCTCCATTTCCTCTATCCTCTCTTCTCTATCCTCTTTTCTTGATTAGAACTCAAGTGCTAATTTATGGGGGTGAATATTGCCCCTTTGTTTTATGAATCGATTGTGCCGGTTTGCGATCGCCAGCGATCTCCACATTGCCCTTCCCCATACCATTAGTCCTAAACCCGGATTTCATCTGGTGGAAGTGAGTATTCCCGCCTTCGAGCAAGTTTTAGCCCATTTGGAGCAGTTGGATCTCGATTTTCTGCTCTTACCAGGGGATCTGACCCAGGATGGAGAATGGGATAACCACCGTTGGCTTTTGAATCGCCTGGAAAAACTCCCCTTTCCGACTTATGTTGTACCGGGAAATCATGATTTGATTCACCCTTTGGGGGATGATGCAACCATAGGGATGGGAGATTTTGCCCCCCTTTATCAACGGTTTGGTTATGACAATCCCCAACAGCTTTACTATGGTTGTGAACTGGTGCCGGGGGTGCAATTAGTCGCCCTCAATTCCACTCAGTTTGATCCCGAAGGAAAACAATTGGGGTGTTTGGATGAAGCACAATGGCAATGGTTAGCAGCTTCTTTGCCGGAGTGGGGCGATCGCTTCGTCATCGTCATGATCCACCACAATGTTTTAGAACATTTGCCCCATCAAGCCACCCATCCCCTTGGCCGCCGCTATATGCTCAAGGATGCCGCCCGGTTGCGGGCATTGCTGCGGGCCAACGGCGTGCAACTGACCCTCACCGGCCATCTCCATATTCAAGATGTGGCCCAAACCGAAGGGTTAACGGAAATCCTCACCGGCTCCCTGGTGGGCTATCCCCACCCCTATCGGATTGTTGAATTATGGCAGGAACGGGAGCAAATTCGCCTCGATCTGAAAACCTATTGCGTTAAATCCCTCCCCGGTTGGGAAAACTTGCCAGAGTTATCGCGGGATTGGATTGCGGAACGCTCCTTCCCCTTTATGTCCCGCTTGGTAATGGGGCCGCCCTTTTATTTGCAAGATGAGGCAGAAATTGCAGAAGCGGCCAAGGCACTGCGCTATTTTTGGCCAGATTTGGCCGCAGGGGATTGCACTTTAACATTCCCCCAACTTCCCCTAGAGATTCAAGCCCATTTAGAGACGTTTAATGCAACCGCAAAGATCGACAATCAAGCAATTTTCCGGTTTCAGTCCCCTTGAACCGGAAAGGGTCTAAAGACTCCCATTACAGATCCTGTGGGGGGGTCTTGCTGATTTTGCGCCCTGCTGCCATGGATCACGCTCCCTGCCTCGTCTACCCTGCCTTAAACTTATTCCTCTACGATGGCCGTGACTCGACCAACGAAGGCCAACGGGATGGGTACGCTAACGCGGATCGCCAAGCCCTTGGCAATAAACAGCCGAAACGCTTGCGTCCCCCCCAAAATGGCTACCTTTATCAGCGCATTTTCCCCGATGCCTATGCTTTGCAAATTAATGGCATGGATAGCGAAGATGCGGAATGGACGTATCAGGCCAAACCAATTGATTGTTTTGCAGGCATTAAAGCCCAATTGATCACCGAAAGTGCGATCGCCCCTGGGGAATGGGGGCGATCGTGGTTATTAGTGGGGCGGTTGGCGGCGGCGGATCAAAACCCAGAATATGTGGCTAAGGATTGCTACCATGCCCTTGCCCTCACCAGCGAACCGGATTGGTCTAAGGATCTGATTGGTCAAGGGCGGCTGATGGGGGCGAGTTTTTTTGAACTGTGGCGACCACCAGGGGGCGATGAATGCGCCATGACCCATGGCTGCATGATCACAGATCACAAGAACTATTTCCACCTCTACATCTGTTTGTTCGATCCTGGAGCCAGCCTTAAACGCCTCGATAAGCTCTACCACCACCTCCTCACCCTCGGCCTCTATCGCCACCGTGCCACTTGGGCCCATTGCCGCACCTTGGATTTAAAAACAACCCTCAACAACTATGGTCAAGAGGTGGAGAAAATTTGCCATCAGGTTAACCAACAAGTTCATCAGGAAAACCTTTCCCACCAACACCTTACCCATCTGCTCCGCCATAGCCTCATCCTCCTCTCCCAATATGGGGCAGCGTTACATCAATTCAACACCCACATTCACACCCTAGAGGGGGATCTCCAAAGCTATCAAGACCGCTGTCGTTTGGTGGCAAAACTCAATCATTCCCACAGCCTCAACCCCCATGAACCCGACGATAGCCAATACCTAGAACGGTTTAAAAATTTTGCCATTCGCCGTTACCTCCGCCCCATGCAGCGGGATTATCACCAACTGAGTCCAGGGTTACGCCAGTTAGAAGATGCCCTCCGGGTGATGACGGGGTTATTGCAAATTGAGCAATCCCGCCAACAGCAGGCTTTGGAGCGGGCCGTCGTGGCCACCAGTTTGGGCTTAGGGACGACAACGGTAGTAGGGACGGTGCTTGCACCGCCTCTATTGCTGCCGCGCTCTGGGGGATTACCAGGGGAAATCGCCCTACCCCTGCTAATTTTCCTCAGTGCCTTGGCGGGCTTAGGGGTAGCCCGCTTTATGTGGCATCAATTGCCGAAGTCTTGAAGGCATTCCTGTGCTTTAAGGTGCGTCAGATCAATGAATCCATAGAGCAAAAGAGCGGCTTCATCTTCGCCTAGAAATCCACCTATCGGAAGTTCTGAAATCCCTCCGGGGAATCCCCGTCTCTTTAGAGCGGGGAGTAGTCAAGGCTGACGCACCCTTGATTGCGCAACCTGCACAATGTCAGTTCTTGCTCAGGGTTGGGGGAAGAGGTTAGCCTAGGGCTTGTAAGAGTAAATCTGCCACTGCGCTACCGGATGCGGGGTTTTGACCTGTGACTAGACGTTGATCGGCGATCGCAAATGAAGCCCAGGGCTGATCCGCCTTCTTATAGATAGCTCCCCGTGCTTTTAACTCAGTCTCGGTGAGAAAAGGCACGTATTGATCAAGCTCTGCTAATTTTTCTTCCTCATCGGAAAACCCGGTCACTTGCTTATCTTGAATCAGCAATGTGCCATCGGAAAGCTTGATATTGAGTAAACCCACAGCCCCATGGCAGACTGAGGAGACATAGCCCCCTTGTTCATAGATTTTGCGACTAATGGCCTGCAATTCTTCATTATCTGGGAAATCCCAAATCACGCCATGCCCCCCGGCAAAATAGATGGCAATATAGTCATCTGGATTAACTTCGCTAGGTTTCAATGTTGCGCCGAGTTTACGCATAAACTCTTTATCCTGATACCATTGCCAATCAACGGCTTCAGCCATGGCTAAACTATGGGGATCGATGGGGGTATAGCCCCCTTCAGGACTAACATAATCTACCCCATAGCCCGCTGCTTCTACTTTCTTGACAAAATGGACGGCCTCCCCCAACCATAGGCCTGTAGCCCGCTCGAGGTTAGGGTATTTGGGAACGCTTGTCACGACAACCAGAATTTTCTTCATGATGCAAATTTTTTTTACACGGATTGAAACGCTTGCCTAACTGTAGATTTAGACTGCTTTTGTAGGATAACTCTTTTTCTTTAGAAATGGCTAAACACTGATCATTTTGGCCTCAGAAAGTGGGGGGGATGGGTTCACCCGAAATTATCGGAATCCAGAATGATTTGTGAAGCTTCCGACTCCCCTCTCCTCGCGTTTGGGAGAGGGGTTGGGGGTGAGGGCTTATCTAGGATTGATGGAGGGCTAAGGGGCTGGGAAATGCTGGAAACCTTGGGCTTGATCGAGGGATTGAAGACGATCGCCCTCCCCTATGACCACCTCAAGCCCGGCGGTGATTGTCCCAATGATCGCCGCTGGTGGCCCCAACTCTGCTACCAAGGCAGCGGCAATCTGGGGGGGTAAACAGAGGACTAATTGAAAATCTTCGCCACCATAGAGCGCCCACCCCTGGGCTAATTCTTGCCCGACGGCGGTGATTAAATCCGGATCGAGGGGGATCTGGTCGGCGGCTAAAACCGCCCCCACGCCACTGGCCCGGCATAACTGCACCACCGCATCGGCTAGGCCATCACTGCTATCCATGGCGGCAATGTTTGCCCCCAAGGTTAATCTTTGCAAGGGGGCGAGAACATCTAAACGGGGTTGGGGATATTGATGGGCGGCGATCCAGCGATCGCCCCCCGCCCTCGCCGCCATTTCCCCCAACAACAAAGCCAAGCCGGCCCTCGCGCTGCCATGGTAGCCCGTCACCACGATCGCCGCCCCCACTTGGGCCCCTTGGCGGCGCAGAATCTGACCGGGATCGACTTGACCGAAGGCAGTGATGGCGAGGGTGGGGGTGGGCGATCGCGTCAGATCCCCCCCCACAATCGCGCCGCCGTAGCGGTCTAAACACCGTTGCATTCCCCCATAGAGAGCTTCTACCCAAGCAATTTCGGTATCGGGAGGTAAACTCAGGCCCACCGTCACAGCCCAGGGGGTAGCCCCCATGGCTGCTAGGTCGGAAAGATTGGCGGCCATGGCCCGCCAACCGACGGCATCGGGGGGCGTGGTGGCCTCACTAAAATGTACGCCCGCCACCAAAACATCGGTGGTGACGACGAGCGATCGCCCCTCTTCCGGCTTTAACACCGCCCCATCATCCCCCACCACCGCCGGAGGGGAAAAGCGTTGTAAGCGGCGGAGGAGGCGATGTTCTCCCCAATCAGCAAGGGTGGCGCTCATTGGCAAATTAACTGGGCTGGACTAAATTTTCTGCCCCCTGGATCACCCGCGCCTTGAGGATCTGATCCGCACCGCTGAGGCTGCGTAACACCTCCTGACCTTCCACCACATAGCCAAAGACAGAATAACGACCATCAAGGACGTTAAACCCAGGGGGTGTGAGTTCGCGGTCAAAGAGGAAGAAAAAGAACTGGGAGGAACCGCCGTTGGGGTCATCGCTGGGGCGAGCCAGGGCCATCGCGCCGTAGGCGTTAAAGGGCAGGGCTAAATCCGCGAGATAGAGGCCTGCATCTTCGAGGGTAATTTCATAAATTGGCTGGGGTTCGCCCTTAACCAGAATTTCTAAGGGGATGGCGCGGTAGGTTTTGGTGTTGGGGTCAATGAACCCCACTTCTGGCCCTTCAGGATCGCCGGTTTGGACGATGTAGTCTTGGTTTTGGAAGAAGGGGAGGCCGTCATAAAAGCCCCGTTGGACGAGATCGACAAAGTTACCAGCATTAATCGGCGCACTGTAGCCATCGACGACCACGGTTAACAAGCCTTGGGTGGTTTCAATTTCCACCGTTGCCCGGCCCTTGAGTTGGGGCAAATGGGCATATTCGGCGGGGATGGCAAAGGGGAATTGATCCACCATCAGGGCTTCAAGATTGCTGACCTGGGCCAAGGCTTGGCGGCGTAACGTCCAAATGGCATCTTTATCGCGGCCTTCTACTGCGCCCTGTAGTTGTTCGATTTCGTTGCGCAATTGGTTGAGGAGGGTTTCGGCTTGGGGCTGGCGATCGCCCCCCACGCTGGCTAAAATCTTGCTGTCGCCGTAGGTGAGGCTGCGGCCAGCGGATTTAATATTGCTCTCCACCACGGGCCAGCGTTTACTGCGCAGGGCATCGCCAATATCTTCTAAATGGCCTTGGAGTTTCCGCACTTCGGGATTATCCAAGGGTAGGGCATAGCGGAGGAGGGCAGCGGGGTCAGTGATGGCATTGCCTTGGGCGAGGCCAGCGGTGGCGGGGGGAGCGAAGCTAAAAAAGGCGATCGCCCCAAGGCTGATGCCCAAAATCAAGCCGGATCGAGCCTGGCATCGGGCCCAATGCCCAAGCTGCTGCCAAAATTGCAAAATTGGATAGAACATAAAAATTAAATCAAAACTTGAAAAAATGTGGATGACTGCGGGTTTCTCCCATCTTCCCACAATCCTCTCCCCCCGGAGTTGAGATTGATTGCCAAAGGGGGAACCCCAACAGGGGTACAATGGAGGGCGAATTGTCTTGGCCTGCGGAAAACCCATGATTTCGAGCAATGATTTTAGAACCGGTGTAACCATTGATTTAGACGGCTCAGTGTGGCGGGTGGTGGAATTTCTCCATGTCAAACCGGGGAAAGGATCAGCCTTTGTGCGCACTAAATTAAAAAATGTCCAGTCCGGCAATGTGGTGGAGCGCACGTTCCGCGCCGGAGAAACCGTCCCTCAAGCAGTGCTGGAAAAGCGCACAATGCAGCACACCTACCGGGAAGGGGATGAACTGGTGTTTATGGATATGGAAACCTATGAGGAAATGCGCCTCACACCGGAACAGGTGGGCGATCGCGTCAAATACCTCAAGGAAGAAATGGAAATTAATATCGTCACTTGGGGGACTCGGGTTCTGGAGGTGGAGCTACCTAACTCGGTGGTGCTCAAGATTACTGACACGGATCCCGGTGTGAAGGGGGATACAGCGACGGGGGGAACCAAGCCCGCCATCGTCGAAACCGGAGCGCAGGTGATGGTTCCCCTGTTTATTTCCATTGGCGAAAAAATTAAGATTGATACCCGCACCGATAGCTATCTCGGTCGGGAAAATTAAGCCCCCAGGGTAAGCCCCCAGGGGCGGGATTGGCGGATTATTCAGCCATGGGAGCCATTGGGTTGGGTTTGTTTGCATTCATTCGTGTTGAGGATAAGACTGTTGGTGTCTATTGATTTTCAAAAAATTCGGGAGTTGCTAGGGGCGATCGCCCAAACCGATATCACGGAATTTAGTCTCAAGGGCGAAGCCTTTGAACTCACCGTGAAAAAGGGCCAAAGTCCGGGAGTCCCGATGGCTTCCCTCCCCGTACCCATCACCACTCCCGCCCCTACCCCGCTCACGGCCCCGGCTCCGGTGGTGGATACCCCCCCGCCTGCGGTGGATCCAAAATGGGTGGACATCACCTCACCGATGGTGGGGACGTTTTACCGCGCTCCGGCTCCCACGGAGCCGCCCTTTGTGGAAACGGGCGATCGCATCAACAACGGTCAGACGGTCTGTATCATCGAAGCAATGAAGCTGATGAATGAGATTGAAGCGGAGATTAATGGCCAAATTATGGAGATTTTGGTGCAAAATGGTGAGCCGGTGGAATTTGGCCAGCCCTTGATGCGCATCAACCCTAGCTAAGGGGGGGAGAAGATTTGGCGAAATCGAGATCCCTTCTATTGTGATCAAGGGGTGGGACTGCTAAGATTTGGGGATCACTGATTTCGTGAAGACTCCATGCACGTCACCTCGAAGCCCGTTTCCCAAGAAGTCATTCAGCAGTTAGCTGAATACTTCAGTGTGTTGAGTGAACCCATGCGCCTCAAGCTGCTTAACCTGCTGCGGGATGGGGAAAAGTGTGTTCAAGAACTGGTGGATGCAACCCAAACCAGTCAGGCGAATGTGTCTAAGCATCTCAAGGTTATGTTGCAAGCGGGAATTCTCAGCCGTCGCAGTGCGGGAACCTCGGCTTATTATCGTGTGGAAGATCCTTTGATCTATGATCTTTGCAATCTGGTGTGCAATCGCCTCGCTGCCCGGATTGAAAAACAAGCCCGTCAATTTCGCGATTTCAGCCTTGCGCCGCCGATTCCCCCAGCCCCGCCCATTGTTTCTGAGGTTTAATCATTAATCATTGGTGAGGGCGAAGCTTGTTTCGCCCTTTCTTGAGCGCAGTTTTTCAAGGGTGCGGGCTAAATCATCATCACCACATAACCACAATTCCAGAATTGCGGATCAGGGCGAATACGTTAATCTTTCTGCAACAAACGCCACCCCCGGCCAGGCAAGGTCGTATCGTGGGTTAGAGAGCATTGAGAGTATTTTGACCCATGACCCAACCTACTATTGAGTCGATCCTGCAAGAAAATCGCACCTTTGCGCCCCCTGCTGAATTTGCGCAACAAGCGGCGATCGCCTCCCTCGCCCAATACCAAGAACTCTACGCTAGAGCCGCCGCTGACCCCGCCGCCTTTTGGGCCGAACTGGCCCAAAGTGAACTGGAATGGTTCCAACCCTGGGAGCAGGTTCTGGACTGGCAACCCCCCCATGCCCAATGGTTCAAAGGGGGCAAAATCAACATCACCCACAACTGTTTAGATCGCCACCTCACCACCCCCCGCAAAAACAAAGCCGCCCTGATCTGGGAAGGGGAACCGGGGGATACGCGCACGCTCACCTATGCCCAACTTCATCGGGAAGTGTGCCAAATGGCCAATGTGTTTAAACAGTTGGGGGTGAAAAAGGGCGATCGCGTTGGCATTTATATGCCAATGA
This sequence comes from Spirulina sp. CCNP1310, assembly GCF_034932185.1. Classification (NCBI taxonomy): domain Bacteria; kingdom Bacillati; phylum Cyanobacteriota; class Cyanophyceae; order Spirulinales; family Spirulinaceae; genus Spirulina; species Spirulina sp. CCNP1310. Next base: position 12,863 of record NZ_JAYGHW010000001.1, read on the forward strand.
TTCCCGAAGCGGCGATCGCCATGCTCGCCTGCGCCCGCATCGGTGCGCCCCATAACGTCATCTTTGGCGGCTTCAGTGCCGAAGCGTTAAAAACCCGCCTCCTCGATGCCGAAGCCAAACTCGTCGTCACCGCCGACGGCGGCTATCGCAAAGATAAAACCATCCCCCTCAAGCCCGCCGTCGATGAAGCCCTCGCCAATAACGGCGTACCCAGCGTTGAAAACGTCCTCGTCGTCCAACGCACGAAAGATAAAACCCCCATGGAACCGGGCCGGGATCATTGGTGGCACGACCTCCAAGCCGGAGCCAGCGCCCACTGTCCCGCCGAACCCATGGATAGCGAAGATCTGCTGTTCATCCTCTACACCAGCGGCACAACGGGCAAACCCAAAGGCGTAGTCCACACCACCGCCGGTTACAACCTCTACACCCATATCACCTGTAAATGGACGTTGGATCTCAAAGATACCGATGTCTATTGGTGTACTGCCGATGTCGGTTGGATCACCGGCCATAGTTATATTGTCTACGGCCCCCTTTCCAACGGAGCCACCAGCCTAATGTATGAAGGCGTGCCGCGCCCTTCTAATCCCGGCTGTTTTTGGGATGTGATTGAAAAGTATGGCGTGACCATTTTCTACACCGCCCCGACGGCGATCCGCGCCTTCATCAAAATGGGCGAACATCTCCCCAATGCCCGCAATTTGTCATCGTTGCGATTATTGGGAACCGTTGGGGAACCGATTAACCCGGAAGCCTGGATGTGGTATCACAAGGTGATCGGCGGTGAGCGTTGCCCGATTATTGATACTTGGTGGCAAACGGAAACCGGCGGCTTTATGCTCACCCCTTTACCCGGTGCAACCCCCACCAAACCGGGATCGGCAACGTTACCTTTCCCCGGCATTCTGGCCGATGTGGTGGATCTCGATGGCAATGCCGTGGGGGATAACGAGGGGGGCTATCTGGTGATTAAACACCCCTGGCCCAGTATGTTACGCACCGTTTACGGGGATGATCAACGGTTCCGCCGTACCTATTGGGAGCATATTCAGCCCAAGGATGGCCAGCATTTCTATTTTGCTGGCGATGGAGCGCGGCGGGATGCCGATGGTTATTTTTGGGTGATGGGCCGGGTGGATGATGTGATTAACGTTTCGGGCCATCGTTTGGGAACCATGGAAATTGAATCGGCCTTAGTTTCGCACCCCGCTGTCGCTGAGGCGGCGGTGGTGGGCCGTACCGATGAGGTGAAGGGGGAAGATGTCTTTGCCTTTGTGACGTTGGAGGGGAATTATCAAGGCAGTGAGGCGTTAGCGGCGGAGTTAAAGCAGCACGTTGCCAAGGAAATCGGGGCGATCGCCCGTCCTGGTGAAATTCGCTTTACCGATGTGCTCCCGAAGACGCGATCGGGCAAAATCATGCGCCGTCTCTTGCGTAATCTCGCCTCTGGCCAAGAGGTGGCGGGGGATACCTCCACCCTTGAAGATCGCTCTGTCTTAGACAAACTCCGCAGCGGCGCGTAGGGATGGGCATCAGTAGGTTGTGACTATATTTCGTTTATTGCGCTTGTTGCAGTTATTGCGTTTGTAGTTACAATGGGGTTGTAGTTGCTCTGAATAGGAGTAACTACAACCATCTGAGGGCAGAAAATGGCGACTGGCATGGCTGATTTTCAAGAGACAATTGCACCGACTGCGGCAGATATAGAGCTTGCCCGTGAGTCCAGCCGTCAGCTTTCAAGATTTCTAGGTAAACACTCTATTGGCAATCCTTTGCCTGATTTCAAACTGCGGATACAGGTGGATAATGGGCCCGAAGAAGTGGTGGCTATACCCCTGTCTGCTTTTCGCTTTTTAACTGATATTCTGGTGCAAATGTCCCGTGGCAATGCAGTGACGTTGATGCCTGTACAGGCTGAGTTAACGACTCAACAGGCAGCAGATCTCTTAAATGTGTCCCGTCCATTCCTAATCGGTCTGATTGACAATGGCAAGATTCCCTGTCGAAAAGTGGGAACTCATCGCCGGATTCGTTTTGATGACCTGATGGCCTATAAGCATGACATAGATCAGAAAAGGCTACAAACCCTTGAAGAACTTACAGGTGAAGCACAAGCTTTAGACCTGGGCTATTGATTGTGACCCACTTCACTGCATTATTCGACTCATATGTTTTATATCCAGCTTCTCTACATGATTTTTTAATGCACTTGGCAATGCAGCTTACGAAAGGCAAGGTCTAGCTCAGACTGTAGCAGAACTTAGGGTATACAATAGGCTACTTTCAAATTATCAAAATTTTGTCTATCCAATGGCTAAAATGAGCAGCAACAGATATGAACCAAACGTAGTGAGGAGGCTCTGTGTGTCTGGTCTACTGCATTAATTAGATATCTTCATATTTATGCTTTATTTTATGCTTTATCGTCAAAAATTGCAATTAATTTAATTTCATCGGAGGTCGTAATACTTACGATATTACGGTAGTGCCGCGACCGAGAAAAAGTTCGTATAGAAATTACTTCATCATGAAAAAGCGGAATAAATTTACAATTCGCAAACAAGAGAATTTGTTCATCTGTCTCTAAAATAAGCCCTGGTTTCCGTCCTGCGCTAATAGTATGAAGACTAGAAACTAAACCTTTCAATCCCTTAAAATCACTCACACGTGAAACCGTAGGTGCTGAAGAACTACGTCTTTCTAAGTGAAGTGCAAAAAAATATTCATCATATGTACTTAAAAATAAGGCTTGAGAGCTATTATACACGAATTGCAAGTTCTCGAAAGAAAATCCATGATTTAAGTTGTCGAATAGATTATCCAAACTAAATTCCTCATCTTCTAAATCTGTAACAATCCATCTTTCCTGTTCAAGGTCAAAATTTTGTTTAGATTCACTAAATGCTTGAGAAGCAGCAGTTCTAACGCTACTAAACAAAGTTGGAGAGATACTTGTAGGATAATTAACAACATCAAAATCAAGCCAATTGGTTTTTAATGAATATTCTGGTATGTGCTTCTCTCTACGAGTATTACTTGCTCCCAAATCAAAATCATCAAGAAATGAGAACCAGCCTTCAGAACCACAAGAAGCGTTTACAGTCCCATATCTAGCTGTAGTGTGAACACATTTTGCATCGAGTCGTTTTTGAGCTTTAGCAATTGGCGTAATGCTTTCTGCTTCCCAATCAAGATCTAAATGATACAGTCCCTTGTTAGTGCCAATATAGGCTCGACCATTATAAATATTCAAATCAAGAAGGATATCGGCTGTTATTCCGAGATCCCACTCAATTGGCTGCACAAAATCAGTGGTGATCTGAATCGGCTCGGATTCAAGTTTTTCAATGGCACGAAGAAATGCTTTTTTCTTTAGTTCGTCGCCCAGGCGATGCCGAAATTGCTCACTGTCTATCCAATCATTCCGAAAAAATAGGAGAGTTGGCGCATCAAGCAGATCTTTTTCCTCCTCAAGCTTGCTTATAATGCGCTTCATGTCATAAACACACACTGAGTGATTTTCAGTGATTGTAAAAAGTCGTCCCATGTATAGAAACGCATCTTCAAAACGTCCTGGAAAAGTCAACGATACAACTTTCATATTTTTAACTTCTGAATTTTTCTTCCTATTTCTTTTGTAACAATATTCCTGCTAATCCATGTCTGAATCAACAAGTCAGGAGGAGTATCACTTGCACCTTTATCTCTAGGAGAAGCAGGATAACCGTGCCAAGGGTCTTGCTCATTACTTGTGCAAGGAAACTTACAGATTCGCTCACCTTTTTCGCCAAGGATAGCCCGCCCTAAATCTAAAACTCCCCAGTAGTTTAATTCTTCATCATGCCAGTTATTATCATCAGAAGAACAAAAAATTCCATACTCCATATCTGGTGAAATATCTGCCGACCAGCAATTTTTGTGCCGCCTAGAACCATCTCCTCTATGTTTATATACCGATAAGTACATTTTACCCCTGGCCGTTGGACCATACTCAAGTCCAGAAGGAGTCGTTCTATTTGCAGGCATTCTTCCCTATCTCTGATTGACGTAGATTATTTTCTAGGATAACTAAGTTCAATACCTGATCTGCCTCTCTTTCAACATTCAATGTCTTCAATTAGTGAAAACCGGTATGACTGAGACTTAGCCTACTTAAGATCCTATGAAGGGCTAACCTTGCATGACCAAAGTTAACCAGGATTCTAGCACATGAATATTGATGTGGCAAAAATTGCAGATCTAACAGATACAAAACTTCATTATCAGCTAAAACCCTTAGCCCTCACTTTCCGCAGGGGGATGATGTGATCAACATTTCGGACCATCGGTTGGGGACGATCGCAATTGAATCAGCCCTAGTCTCCCCCCAGCTGAGGCGGCGGTGGTGGGCCGTACCGATGAGTTAAAGCAGCACGTTGCCAAGGAAATCGGGGCGATCGCCCGTCCTGGTGAAATTCGCTTTACCGATGTATTGCCAAAGACGCGATCGGGCAAAATCATGCGCCGTTTGTTGCGGAATCTTGCCTCTGGCCAAGAGGTGGCGGGGGATACCTCCACCCTCGAAGATCGTTCGGTCTTAGACAAACTCCGCAGCGGCGCGTAAGGATGTGATTTGATTCTCAATCCCCCTTCAAAAGGGGGATTGAGGGGGATCTTTATCACGTATGGTTTAAAAAATAAAGCCTTAGCAACTCGCCGACCAGCTTTCGGCGTTCCGGTGCAGGGACTTGTTAGGTAGATATCTGAACTATTTACGGGGAAGGCCTCTCCGCTAATCCCAGTTCTAGCTGACCATTAGAAGCTACCTGAAACGCTTCAGCCCATCGTAAATAATCTTCTAAAAATCCTAGCTCCCTGGCAACTTCTTTAATAGATAGCCGCCTTAGAATGTCTATCGTAATTGGTCTCTTTTCATCCCAAAAAATCATAGAGTCAAGAAACTCTAGTGAAGGACTTGAAGTAACAAGCTTAAAAATGAATTTAGCCTCTTCCTCTGTCTCAAAAGATAAAAAATTTACGGTATCATCAAACATTACGGGTTTTCCCCCCAAAGGTTCAACAAGACAAAAATTTAACTGTTTATACAGTCCGGAAATTGCTATTTTCCAATTTTTGAAGGAATAGGAGCCAACACCAAAGATAGAATATGGTGGCTTGTTTTTGTAAATCGAACTTTTTCTATTTTTTAGATATCCATCATGTTCAAGGAGATATTGCCAGGTTTTAGGAGCTACATTTTTAATAGAGATTGTATCATCACCGACAAATTTTTGTGTAATTAAAATAAGTTTCCGATAATTGTCGGTTCTACCATTGCCAAGATCTGAGCTTTTCAAAAGAGGATACAAAAATATTTTTTCTAAAAAATATTTTTTGCCCATGCCGTTTATAAATAAGGAATCATGAACTTGCTCTAACTCCATTACTTTAGAACAATCATGCTTAATTCCAGAACGCCACATATATCTTAAGTCTTGACCTGACAAGTGTCTCCACTTTTCATATTTAAATATATCTCGGAGGATTAATCTATCTCTTTCACCGATTAGATGTGATAGCTTTTTAGACTGTAAATTTTCATAAACTTTGCAGTCAAGATCACCATTAGCATCAGTAGATAAAATAAAAAGACAAGCTTCTACTGATGCCCCGAAATGCACTTTTGCATCAATCAAATAAATATGAGCGAAAAATCTACTTCCTGACTTTTGTTTTACCTGACGTATTACCTTGCGAGCAACAGAGTACTTGCATAAAACAGCTATAGTACCTTCTTTTTTCGATAGCCACTCGGCGTATTGCAGCAGCATCCATTCGGAAATGTCAAAATTCCCTGAGCCAGTAATAGCCTCAATACCCCGACGATTCTGAAAGTTTGACTTTGAGGGAAGATTTTGACTATTAAGAGTACTCAATTCACTACTTGTAACCCAAGGAGGATTACCAATGATTAAAATGTATCCTGATAGATTTGAAATAAAATTTTTCCAATCTGTACCAAAAAAATCAGACTCACATACAGTTAAATTTTCGACATTTGAATATTCAGATACAGAAAGTTTTGTTTCTTTAACATATTCCTTATTTATATCCAAACCTATAATTTTTGAATTTTTGAATACATTAAGTGAGGCTCTAATAAAAGCTCCTTTTCCACAACTTGGTTCTATGATAAATTCCGGCGATATTTGATAATTTTCCCTAAGAATCTGAACTACTTCTCTTGCAAGGTTGTCAGGGGTTTGAAAATCACCAAATTGCCATTTTTCTCTCGATTTAACCATCTTTATTTATCGAATCCTAACTATTCCTGAGGTACTACCAGCTTGCTGAATGACTCGACTGTATTGCAATCTCCACTGTAGAGCATTTGAGATTGTTAAGTATCCTTGATTGGGAGGTGATTCCAGAATTCTATCGGCCAACTGATTTGCACCTATTTCATCGACTGGCAAATTTCTTTCAACTATAAAAGCGATAATGTCATCCTTATTTCCATCTCGATTTAAGATATCAATAAGACCTCTAGTTGTCTGAAAATCTCCTGTTTTGCTCTTGTCTACAAAAATAGCGTGCTGCATATTTAATCTTCCAGTTCTATTTGCTGGGTTATCATACTTGTCATAAACAAAAATTAGGAGATGGTATCCCAATCCAAATACTTTTTGAGTTGCTGACTTAAAGGGACAAGAAGACTGAGGTTGCTTTATGCTTGTTACTTTAATATCAACTTCAAGACCAGGAAGATCAATACCTGATGCTGAATTTCCTCGTTGATGAGTGTAATTTTGAGCTAAATAGGCTGTAAATTTATGTTCAAGGTAAGTTCCGACAGCTTTTCCATCTGTCACACCATAAAGGGTAGGTTCGTCGTGTATAGACTCTATTTCAGCAAACCTGGCTGCTTCAGCGCACAAGTTTTCTATAGTCAGTATCGGCTGCATTCTTCTCTCAGGTTATGCCACTAAAATAGTACATTGGCTTGTGGGACTGGGAATGTATACGTCAAAATTCTTCATCTTATTCCTGAGGTGCATTCATGTTTTGGTTTGGAAAATTGGAGGAGAGGAGCTACGAACACCTAACCATTAATTAGATGGTGATTAGCGGTCTACTATAAAACTGAACCCTTCATGATTTTGCTGAGATTCTAGCACATGAATATCGAGGTGTCAAAAATTGCTAAATCTAGCAGATACAAAACTTTATTTTGTGCTAAAGCCCTTAGCTAGCGGCGAAAAATCTTTCGCCCCCAGTCCTTTTCCTGGAAAGAGGGATTTAGGGTGAGGGCAAGGGCTTAAGGGACTGCTGAGGGGTCATTTTCGCCAACTCGACGGTAAATGTTGCCCCTTGATCGATTTGACTTTCTACTTTAATAGAGGCTTGATGCCGCTCGACGATCGCCCGCGCAATGGATAACCCTAAACCTGTGCCGCCGGTTTTGCGAGAGCGATCGCCATCCACCCGATAGAATCGATCAAAAATGCGCTGTTGCTCGGCGGGGGCAATCCCTAACCCCGTATCTTTGACGGTGATCGAGGCAATGTGATCATCAGCATGGAGATCCACGAAAACCGCACCACCAGGGGGGGTATATTGCAGAGCATTGGCAATTAAATTAGACACCAAACGATACAGTTGAGCCTCATTGCCCAAAACAGATAATTCCTGGTTGGGGATGTGATGGGTCAATTGAATGTGATGGGTTGCGGCCAGTTCTAAAAACTCCTCGGTTAAGTCGCTGATTAAATCATTGAGACAACAAGGCTTAAACTGTTGGGGGGATGCATTTTGCTCAAGGCTGGTTAAAAATAATAAATCCGTGATCAAATGACTTAAGCGTCTTCCTTGGCGCTCGACGGTTTCAAGCATTGATTGGATGTCTTGGCGATCCCCTGGTGGCATCCGGAGGATTGCTTCTACTGTGGCTAAAAGACTGGCTAGGGGCGATCGCAATTCATGGGCGGCATTGGCGGTGAACTGCTGCTGTTGTTGATAGGATTGGTAAATGGGCCCCATTGCCAATCCCGATAGCCACCAAGCAGAACAGCCCACCAGTAGCAAGGTGAGGAAAAAGCCCATCAGCACAATCCATTGCATCCGTTTTGTTTCAGTATCAAAGGTTGCTAAGGTGCGGCCCAACTGCAAATAACCCCAGGATGGATGGCTATGGGGTGGATGACCATGGTGCTGATCCTCAGCACTATGTAAAATCGTCGTGAATTGGTGATAACGAATCCCATTGGGGGCGTGAAAGGTTTGCCAGGGGGAAGGGTCGAGGGTTGGGGGCAATGAGGGCGGTTGATTGGGAGAAAAGGCGAGGAGTTGACCGTGATGATCAAAGAGACGCAGATAATAAATACTGCGATCGCTAATCCCCGTCGTATGGCGTTGGATCAATGTGGGTTGTAGGTTACAAGGTTGTTGGGCTAAACACAATTCAGGCAAAATGCCCCGAAGCACCGCGATAGGATCTTCCGAAGCCGGCAGCATCGGCTCTAAACTGTCGTGGAGCGTTCCCGCAATGGATTCCATTTCCCGTTCAATGGCCGCCCAATTCGCCCGCACCAGAGACCGATAAACCCCTAAGCCCGATAGGCTCAAAATTGTCCCCATCACCAGGGCATACCAGAGGGCTAAATGGATACGACTACGGCGAAATAATTGGTGACTATTCATGGCTCTGATTAACTGACGGTGGTGAACCGATAGCCTTGACCGGGAATTGTTTCAATGGGACAAAGACAGTGATGGTTAGCCAATTTGCGCCGCAGTAAACGCATTTGCGCCGCCACGACATTACTCATCGGTTCTTCCTCTAAATCCCAAATTTGATGGCGAATTTTGCTGCCGGAAATAATCCGGTCTGGATTTCGCATTAGATAGGCGAGGATTTGGAATTCTTTAATGGTTAAGGGAATGATTTGGCGGGTGTGATCCCCAGTGACGGCTAGGGCATTATTGGCATAATCGAGGGTGAAGGGGCCAAGGGTTAGGTTTTGGGGATGAAACTGAGGCGATCGCCGCTGTAAGGCCCGCAACCTTGCCAATAACTCTTCCATCACAAAGGGTTTCACCAAGTAATCATCAGCCCCCGCATCCAAGCCCGCGACACGATTTTCCGGTTGCCCAAGGGCAGTGAGCATCAGGACAGGTAAAGGATTGTGCCGTTGTCTCAAACGCTGACATAACGTTAATCCAGAGAGTTCTGGCAGCAGCCAATCAATGATCGCCACGGTGTAATCTGTCCATTGGCTTTCCAGATAATGCCATGCCTGCGCACCATTACCGACCCAATCGACAATATATTTTTCGCTGATCAGGACTTGCTTAATCGCCAGCCCTAAATCTTCTTCATCCTCAACCAGTAAGATCCGCATCGCCACCCGCTTAATCAATCCTGGCCATGATTCTACCGAAATCGCTGCCATTTCACCTGAATTTCATCGGGCCTCTGGCAAACTGGGGAAGATTTCGCGCCAACCTGATTTGTGAGGAGATAAATGATGAAATCAACTAAATTGATCAGTTGTGTTTTAGCCCTCAGTGTACTGGCCAGTACGCCCACAGTCGTTTTTGCCCACGTCGGCCATGGGGATGAATTTCAGGCTGAAGGGGGGATTGATCGGGTTCCCGTCAATGCTGAAACCGATGCGGTGATGGGCATTGAAGTCACTCCCATTGCAGCGGGGGCGACGGTGCTGATTCCCGCGACGGCATTGGTGGAGGACAATGGCCGGCAACTGGTCTTTGTCCAGTATGAGAATTTCTATGAGCCGGTTCCCGTGACGACAGGCGCAACCCAAGGGGAACTGATTGAAGTCACCGAGGGGCTTTCAGCGGGTGAGCAACTGGTGACGCAGGGCAGTTTGTCCCTCTATGCTGAATCCCGGAAAACCCAAACCGCTGAGACTGAAACCCCTACCGAGCCAGTGGCTGAGGCTCAACCCGATATCACCCCTGCTCCGGCGGCCAATGCTCCGGTGGAATCTACTGCGGTTGCTCAACAACCGGCTGAATTGGCCGAGCCGAGCGCAGGTTTTCCCCTGGGCATCGTTGCGGCCATTGGTGGGGTTGTCCTGGGGGTGTTCGGGGCCATGACCTTCCTGGGGGGTCGCAAGCAAAAGCGGGTTGCTGGCGGTCAGAAGGGGAGCAAATAAGTAAAAATGTTCGATACGCTGCTCAATCAGACACTCAAAAATTCCATCGCCCAACGCTGGTTCATTGTTGCTTGTGCGATCTGCCTGACAGTCTGGGGTGTCTTTGGTGTCACTCAAATGCCCCTGGATGTCTTCCCCGAATTTGCGCCCCCGCAAGTGGATATTCACACCGAAGCCACAGGGTTAGCCCCCGAAGAAGTGGAGTCACAAATTACTGTCCCCATTGAACGAGCGGTGAATGGTTTGCCGGGGGTGACAACGGTGCGATCGTCCTCAAAAGTGGGCCTCTCGATGGTCAGCGTTGTTTTTGATCAAAATGCCGATATTTACAAAGCAAGGCAATCGGTCACAGAACGACTACAACAGGTCACGAATCAGCTTCCAGAAGGAACCCATCCCCCCGAAATTTCCCCCTTGGCATCGCCTTTAGGCACAGTTTTGATGTATGCCTTTACGGTCAATGGCCAGGGGCAAACCTCAATGATGGATCTACGTCGCTTTGTAGATAGCACTCTAAGCAGTCAGATCTTATCAGTACCGGGAGTGACAGATGTGACGATCTATGGGGGTGATGAACGACAGGAACAAGTTTTAGTGGATCCCGCCAAATTGCGATCGCTCAATGTTTCCCTCACCGAAGTCACTCACGCTGCCAGAGGTGCAAACTCCAATGCTCCCGGTGGTTTTCTCATCGGTGGTGGCCAAGAACTCTTAGTGCGCGGTTTGGGACAAGTCCAATCCGTTGAAGAATTGAAAACCTCTGTCATCAAAGTTCAAGATGGCAAGCCCATCTTGCTGCAAGATGTGGCAGAGGTGAAAAATGGAGCCGCCTTAAAAAGGGGGGATGGTAGCTTAAATGGCCAGCCTGCGGTGGTGATGATGGTGAATAAACAGCCGGATGTGGATACACCCACCGTTACGAAAGCGGTGGAAGCGGTGATGCAATCTTTGCAGTCTACATTTCCCGCCGATGTGGAAGTGATGCAAACTTTCCGGCAGGCCAACTTTATTGATGCCGCCATTCGCAATGTTAGCGGTTCTCTCCTCCAGGGGATTGTAATCGTCTCGGTGGTGATGCTGCTGTTTCTGATGAATTGGCGCACTGCTGTGATCACCTTAAGTGCAATTCCCCTCTCTTTATTGATTGGCTTAATGCTGCTCAAAGCCTTTGGTTTGGGCATTAATACAATGACTTTAGGGGGCCTGGTGGTGGCGATTGGCTCCGTCGTTGATGACTCGATTGTGGACATGGAAAACTGCTATCGCGGCCTCCGCACTAATCAGGCCCAAGGGAATCCTAAACATCCCTTACAGGTGGTTTATGATACCTCTGTAGAAGTGCGGTTAGCGGTGATTTTTTCCACAGTCATTATCGTTGTGGTGTTTGCGCCTATTTTTAGCTTAACCGGCGTAGAAGGGCGCATTTTTGCACCGATGGGGATTGCCTATTTGCTCTCCATTGCTGCCTCTACCTTGGTGGCCCTCACCCTTTCCCCGGCCCTCTGTGGGATTTTATTGGCCCATCAAACCTTGCCCCAGGAAGGCACATTAGTCTCCCGCTGGGCAGAGCGGCTCTATCGGCCGCTGCTCAATGTTGCGTTAAAATCGCCCCAAATCATTCTCGGTTTTGCCCTCGCGGCCCTCGTTGCCGCCTGCGCCATCTTCCCCTCCCTCGGACGGGTTTTCCTGCCGGAATTTCAGGAAAAATCGATGGTGAACTCGATGGTTTTATTTCCGGGGGTTTCCTTGGAAATGACGAATCGAGCCGGGTTTGCCTTGGCCAATGCCCTCCAAGATAATCCCCTCTATGATTCGGTGCAGGTGCGAGCCGGCCGCACCCCCGGTGATGCCGATGGGGCGGGGGTGAATATGGCCCATGTGGATGTGGAATTGAGTGATGTTGCCCTCAAAGATCGCGAAGCAAGCGTTCAACAATTGCGGGAAGCCTTTCTCAAATTGCCCGGTGTTGCCCCCAATATTGGCGGGTTTATTTCCCACCGGATGGATGAGGTGTTATCGGGGGTGAGAAGTGCGATCGCCATCAAAATCTTTGGCCCTGATTTAGCTGAACTGCGGCGCATTGGGGAACAGGTGCGGGATGCTATTAAGCCCATCGAAGGTGAACCCATTGAAGGGGTAGTGGATTTACAACTAGAACCCCAATTGCCCATTCGCCAAGTCAAAATTCAATACAATCGCGCCGCCGCTGCTACTTATGGCCTGAGAATGGAGCAGTTATCAGATGTTGTGGAAACTGCCCTCAATGGTCGGGTTGTTTCGCAAGTGGTGGAAGATCAGCAGTTGATTGATATTGCGGTTTCCTTAACCGAATCAGCCCGCAATAGTCTTGATGCCATTCGTGCCATTCCCATTGCAACACCGACAGGTGCAATGATTGCCTTGGGGGATGTGGCCACTGTCGATTATGGCATGGGGGCGAATGTGGTCAATCGAGAAGATGTATCGCGCTTGATTGTTGTTTCTGCGAATGTGGGGGAACGAGATCTTGGCAGTGTCGTCGAGGAAATTCAGTCACAAATTCGCCAAACTGTCCAACTCCCTAACGGTTACTTTATCCAGTATGGTGGACAATTTGAAGCGGAGCAAAATGCCTCGAATAATTTGCTAATTTTTAGCATTTTGGCGGCAATTGTGATCGCGGTGTTAATCTTCTTCTCCGTGAAGTCGCTCCCCGCCACCCTTGCGATCATGATCAACTTGCCCCTGGCTTTAGTCGGGGGAATTGTTTCGATTCTCCTAACGGGGGGTGTGATGTCCATCGCCTCGTTGATTGGCTTTATTACCCTCTTTGGGGTTGCAGTGCGCAATGGCTTATTGCTGGTTGATAATTACAACAACAAATTCGCCCAAGGAATGCACCCCAAGGATGTGATTCTCAAAGGCTCTCTTGAACGGGTGAATGCGATTTTGATGACGGCATTGACTTCGGCCTTGGGGATGTTACCGTTGGCGATCGCCAGTGGTGCGGGTAACGAAATTTTACAACCCCTGGCGATCGTCGTCTTGGGGGGGTTATTTACCTCAACAGCCCTAACGCTGTTGGTGATTCCCGCCCTTTATGCCCAGTTTGGCCCCTGGTTAATGCCTCAACTGAAACAAGATCAAGCCTCCTTCCTCTAGGGTTTGAATCGTACAATCAAGAATCCAGTCGTAGAATTGAAAGCAGTAGGGGCGAAAAATCTTTCGCCCTCTCCCCGAAAAAATCTTTCGCCCTCTCCCCGAAAAAATCTTTCGCTCTCCCCTGAACATCCCCATGGTTCTCGCCCCTCCCACCCTCACCCTAGAGCAATTCCTCACCCAACCCGAAACCAAACCCGCCCAAGAATACATTGAGGGGGCAATTTCCCCTAAACCCATGCCCCAAGGAAGACATAGCCGTCTGCAAGCCAAACTCTGTGCCGCCATCAATCAAGCAGCGGAAACAGAGGCGATCGCCGCTGCCTTTCCCGAACTGCGCTGTACCTGTGGCGATATTGCTCCGCAAGGGCAAGCCCAACGCTCTTTAGTTCCCGATATTGCGGTGTTTCGGTGGGCTAGAATTCCCTTCACTGCTGAGGGGGATGTCTGCGATCGCTTTTCCCTCGCCCCCGATTGGACGATTGAAATCCTGTCAACGGATCAGTCCCCCAATCGGGTGATTGGCAATATTTTGTACTTGATGCGCCATGGGACTGAATTGGGGTGGTTCATCGATCCCGAAGATCGCAGTATTTTAGTCTTTACGTCCCAGCAAGAACCGGAACTCTTCACCGGAGCCATGGCCTTACCCTGCCTCCCGGATATTCCCCTATCGTTAACCGCTACCCAGGTTTTCCGCTGGCTCCAAATGGCCAAGGGTTAAGTCCTGAGGAATGGCGGCCATGGTTCCCCCTTTTGCTATGCTTTTAGGGCTTGGGCAGCCCTGCCCCTCGATTGTGCCGATTCCTCCTGAAAATCATGCAACTTTTTGACTGGTTAATTGTGCTGCTGTACCTTGTCCTCTCCATGGGGTTGGGGCTGTATTTGGGCCGGAAGGGATCAAAAAGTTTAGTCGATTTCTTTGTGTCGGGGCGATCGCTCTCCTGGTGGTTAGCGGGGACAAGCATGGCCGCCACGACGTTCTCCATTGATACCCCCCTGTATATTGCCGGGGTTGTGGGGACGCGGGGTATTGTGGGGAATTGGGAATGGTGGAGCTTCGGTATTGCCCATGTGATTATGATCTATATTTTTGCGCGGCTGTGGCGGCGATCAGAGATTGTCACCGATGCCCAACTCACAGAAATGCGCTACGGCGGTAAACCGGCGGCGATCCTCCGAGGCACAAAGGCCTTCCTCTTTGCCCTACCCATCAACTGCATTGGCATTGGTTACGCGATGTTGGCCATGGTGAAGGTGGTGGATGCGCTCAAGCTTTGGCAGAGTGTGGGCATTGATCCAGGGGATAATATTAAGCTCAAACTCTGGAGCGTCATTGGTGTCAGTGTTTTTGTGCTGATCTATTCGGGGTTTTCGGGCCTGTGGGGCGTGGTGGCGACGGATTTTTTCCAGTTTTTCCTCGGTTTGGGGGGGGCGATCATCGTCGCGATTATTGCGGTGAACCATGTGGGCGGTATGGGGGAACTGATCCCCGCTGTTCAGGCCAGCACTGAGTTTGATGCCCTTTCCTTCCTCCCTTTGGAAAATTGGCGCTGGAGTGATACTGCCGGGATCAGCCTCACCACCTTTTCAGCTTATCTGTTTGTGCAATGGTGGTCGTTCCGGCGCAGCGATGGCGGTGGCGAATTTATTCAGCGGTTGGCGGCGGCAAAGGATGAACGGGAAGCGGAAAAAGCTGCCTGGTGGTTCAATATCCTCCATTACGTCGTGCGAACTTGGCCTTGGATTGTGGTGGCCTTGGTGGCGTTGGTGATTTATCCTGATTTAGGCGATCGCGAATTGGGCTACCCCCAGTTAATGCTCGACTTCCTCCCCACGGGTTTACTGGGCTTAGTGGTCGCTTCCCTCTTGGCAGCATTCATGAGTACCGTGTCCACCTCCATCAACTGGGGCGCATCCTACCTCACCAATGATCTCTATTTACGCTTTTTTCGCCCCAACTCTACCCAAGCGGAATTAGTGTTTGTGGGGCGTTTAGCTTCGGTGTTGGTGACAGTGTTGGGCGCTGTGGCGGCTTTCTATGCCACCGATGTCGCCACCGTCTTTCGCCTCGTGATCGCCATTGGCACAGGGCCGGGATTGGTGTTGATCCTGCGGTGGTTCTGGTGGCGGATCAATGCGGCGGCGGAATGGGCCGCGATGATCTGCGGGTTCGTGATTGGCATGGCCACCAGTTTAAACCCCGAACTTTTAGCCGCTATTCCGGATTTTGGCCAACGGTTGTTAATAATTTCGGGAATTACGGCGGTGGTGTGGATTGCGGTGATGTTCCTCACGCCGCCAGAATCTGATGAAACCCTCGATGCTTTCTATACAAAAGTGCGGCCGGCGGGTTGGGGTTGGCGACGGCAACGGGAGCGCACCGGCATCCCCCCAGGGCAGGATTTAGGCTTAGATGTACAACGGGTGATCGCCGCTTCCTTGATTCTGTTTGGGGCGATGTTTTCCGTGGGGGGCTTTTTACTGCTGCGATCGCTCACCGGCTGGGTTTGGTTAATCATCGGCGTTCTCGCCTGGTTCTGGCTCCAAGCCCTCGATAAACGGGCTATCCCCCCCATGCTCCGCCCTGGCCTAGAGGATCAGGGGGATCATGGTGAGGATTGAAGACTAGAAAAGAGCGTTAAAAATTTGCATCAGCACTGAGTTAAGGATACTCAGTACAATTGTACCGAGCAATGCACTCCAAAACCCATTTTTGAGGGAAAAACCCTCCACAAGGGCAGCGGCGATCGCAAAAATAATCGCGTTAATCACCAAGCTGAATAACCCCAAGGTTAAGAACGTAATCGGGAAAGCCAAAAACGCCAAAACCGGATAAACCGTCGCATTCAACAGCCCAAACACCACCCCCGCCATCAACGCCTTATTAAATCCATCCACCTCAATGCCCAAGGGCAACTTAGCAATAATCATCAAACTAATCGCCGTGATCACCACTGTCAAGATAAACTGCCACATATCCAACCCTCCTAGTTGCAACATCGAACGCAGATCCTGACCTTGACAATCGGGTAGGTCTGCTCCTTCAGGGTAGCGAAAAAATTTTCCCACCGACCACAATTGCTCCAGCAACATTCCGCAGGTTGCTCAATAAAGGGGGCATCAGCCGTTATGCCGCTCTTTTGTATCAGGGATTAATCGCTCTGACGCACCCTAAATCTTGAATCAAAGGGCTAGAAAAACATTGCAGAAAGTAAAGGGGTGATCACTCCCCTTCATTGACAATCTTACCCCGAAAAACAATGTAGTTGTAGATGTTATAGAACAAGACAATCGGAATCAAAAAGCCGATAAATGTCAACATAAACACCAAAGAACTGGGGGCGGCGGCGGCTTCGTAAATTGTCACACTAGGGGGAATGATATTCGGGAAAATGACAAACCCTAAGCCAATGAACGACAAACAAAACACTAAAAATGTATAGACCAGTGGGCTATTTTCTCGGCGTTGATACAAGCTTCTGAGTAGGAGAAAAACGCAAATAATTGCCAAGATTGGAATTAAACCAAAAATGTAGATCAGTGGAGCCGTAAATAATTGACTGCGGGCCTGTTCTGACATTAGTGGTGTGCTGATCGTGATAAATAAAGCCCCCGCTAGGGTTGTCCATGTGGCAATGATTGCGGTTTTATAATGAATTTTTTGCAGATCGCCGGTCGTTTTTAAAATGAGATAGGTTGAGCCAATTAATACATAGCTTTGGATCAGGGTTAAGGCCACAATTACAGAGCGCCAGGTTAACCAATCCCAAATACCACCGACAAAGTGACCCGCTGCATCAACGGTAATTCCTTCAAAAACACTCCCTAAGGCAAATCCTTGGCCCAAGGCAGCGAGGAAACTCCCCACCCCAAAGGTAATATTCCAGACTAATTTGTTGTCGGCATTTTCTCGAAATTCAAAGGAGACGGCCCTTAAAATTAAACCGACCACCATAATCACTGCTGGTAAATATAGGGCATTGAGGATCGTCGCATAGGCAAGGGGAAATGCCCCAAAGAGGGAACCACCCATTAATACTAACCAGGTTTCATTGGCATCCCAAACATTCCCTAAACTGGTCATCAAAATGCTGCGACGCTCTTCTGTAGATGCTGTTAGTGAAAGAATCCCCACACCTAGATCAAAACCATCGAGCAGCACATAAAGAAAGAGAAACAGTCCTAAGATAAAAAACCAAACTTGGGGGAGAAATTGTTGTAACGGTTCAAGGGGTTCCATGGTTGTTGTTGATGCTATTAAGGCTATTGTTGGGCTTCTGTGGGCCGGCGGTTGGGTGTATGTTGGGCCGGTTCAATGTCGAGGGGTTGTAACGCATTGAAAGGTAAGGGTAGTTCTAAGTTGGGGCCTTTGCGGATAATTCGACTACCAAAGTACAAGGCAGCGAAGAAAAAGACGGTGTACATACTGGTTAACCCCAGGAGGGAAAAAAGAATTTCGCCGGGGGGAAGGTTCGAGGCAGAATCAACGGTGCGTAATTCACCATAAACAATCCAGGGTTGGCGACCAACGCAGCGGACAATCCAACCGGCTTCAACGGCAAGATATCCCAAAGGGCCGGCGAAAATCCAGGCCCGCATCAACCATTTTTGCTGGGCGATCGCCTCTGTACTCATCTTACCCCGCAGCCATTGAATGACTGTCGTCAGTACCAAACCGGCCAGGAATAAGCCGATGGCCACCATGATCCGAAATGAATAGTAGATTAATCCCACCATATGGGGGCGATTTTCTGGCTCCCATGCCTTCAAACCTTGCACGGGTTGATCAAGGGTGGGCTTCAGTTCCAGGATGTAACTCAATGCGCCGGGAATTTTAATTTCCCAAGTGTTTTGCTCGGCTTGATCATTGGGGATTGCCATTAAACTCCAGTCGGCGGCTTGTCCGGCAGGGATTGTTTCCCATTGGGCTTCCATGGCGGCAAGTTTGGCGGGTTGATATTGATAAACTTGCTCGGCGCTGAGATGTCCTACGAAGATTTGCAGGGGGGCAACGGCTAGGGCAACCACGAGGATAACCTTGAGCGATCGCGCAAAAAACTCTTGATGGCGTTGATTAATAATGTACCAAGCACTAATGCCACCAATCACAAAAAGCGATGTTTCCAACGTGGCAAAAAACATATGGAGAAAGCTATTTACCATAAAGGGATTGGCAATGGCTTGAAAATAGTCTGCGACGACAAATTTGCCATTGATAAATTCTCCCCCTGCTGGTGTTTGGAGCCAAGAATTAGCGGATAAAATCCAAAATGTGGAAAGGTTAGCTCCAAAGGCAACGAGAATGGTTGCGATCCAATGAATCAACGCCGGAACCCGGCCCCAGCCAAAGAGCATAATCCCTAAAAAGCTGGCTTCAAGCATGAAGGCCATTGTCCCTTCAAAGCCGAGAATTGTCCCAAAAAAATCACCGACAGCTTCCGAAAATGGGGCCCAATTTAAGCCAAATTGAAAGGCCATCGGTAGGCCGGAAGCGACACCAATGCCAAAGTTTAAAACGTAGAGTTTTGACCAAAAGCGGGCATGGTGATAATAATCAATATTACGGGTTTTGAGCCAGAGGCCTTCGATGATCACCAGATAGATGCCCATGCCTGTGGTTAAAACAGGCCAGAGCATATGAAAGATCGCAGTCAGCGCAAACTGAGTCCGCGAGAGCGCTACGGTATTTGAGAAGAAATCTGTCATGGGTCAACCCAAGTTTTATGAATTAATGTTGCGAGTATGCTGTTTGTGTAACAAATTCCTTCGAGATGTTGCAATAGACAGCCGGTCGAGGTTGTAAACCTAAAGGTTCTCTTTAGGTTTCCTAGGGGCCATGGGAACTGCTGGCAGGTTTGGGGGAGTCGTCTACAACAGTGGGGTGGTTTGTTACCAGGGGCTGCCGATCATCGTGAAAGCACTCCAATAGTAGGGATGGGAGAGATCCACCTGGCCTAAATTGGCTAACTCCGGGGTCAGGGGTACAGTTTGGGTTCCACTGACTAGATTAACCCCATCGAGATAGACCTTACCCTGAGCCATGGCTAACTGAGTTTGGCGCAGGGCTTCGGCTTTAATCGGGGCAGTTTGCAACTGTTGATAAAATGCACTCATTAACCCCAAGGTTCCCGCATCGCTGACATACCACAGACTGCCTAACACCGATTTCACCCCCGCTTGCACGGCAAACCCAGCAAAGCCTAATTCTGCCTCGTTACTGCCCAAGGCGGTACGGCAAGCACTGAGAACCAAGAGTTCCACGGGGGGATTATTTAAGCCCAGTTCCCCGATGCGATCAAGGGTGAGGCGATCGCCCCACAGTTCAATATAGGAATTCTCTGGACTACCCGATTGGAACTCTCCATGGGTACCGAGATGCACCATGCGGTAGCTGCGCTCGGCCCGGGCAGCTCGCAGTTGATTGAGGGTGAAATCTTCGTTAATCAGTTTTGTGCCTGAGGCAATTTCTTCCGTGATCAGGCTCAATTCTAACGGGACAGCCGGGAGGGGTTCCTGGTTGGTAAATGTTGATGCCCCCATGGCCAGGATTGGCAACCCTTGTACCGATTGAAAGGTGTGATCACTTAAGGAAAGACTGGGCATTAAACCGACACTATGCTGTTCAATTAAAAACCGTTGACCATCGTGCAGGGCGGCAAAGGGAATGAAGCGCAACCCTGCATCGGCAATAATACTAATGTGATCAATCTCATGGCTCTGAAGATCTGCCTGCAAAGGAGCAATCAACCATTGATAAAGCTGTTGGGCAGGATCTAAATAGCTATCCCCTTGCGGGCGAATAATGGCTCGATTTAAGCGCGATGCCATGGCCACCGCTTGAGCGCGATTAACCGTTAGCCGCTTAATCGCCGTTTGCTGTCCCGGTGTCACGAGTACCAGTTGCAATTCGTCCGTTGCCCCTGCAAGGTTGCGGTTCCGCTGGGCAAGTTCTGGGAGCTTATCCAGTTGAGCACTGGCAATGAGAGACTGGGTGAGTTCCGGCGTGGATTCAATGCCTTTGGGAACGAAGGTGAGATACAGCAGGGCTGGTTTTTTGCCCGTTGCTTGGGCAATGCGATTCAGAATGCTTTGCGCTTCGGGAAGGCTGATGGTGGGAATTTCATCAAGCCCTAAATAATCAGCATATTCTTGATTAAAAGAAGCTTCAAGATCTTCTACCCCTAGGTCTAAAGTATCTTGAATATCTTGCTCCACCCATGTATCAGTATCCACCTCGTCCTCTAGATTTTCTTCCTCACAATAGGGGGGACAACTTTGGCTAAGATCTCCTTTTGGATTCTCTGAAGAGGGTGGTAGATCGGGGAGTGGGGTTAATGGTTCTTCGGCTTCATAGGCTCCCATATCAACCCGACCATAAACAATACGAGGATTTCCTCGCTGATCCACCGTTACTATTGTTGATGCATTATCGCCACTGTTGAGGGCGGGGCTACCGGGAAGGAGGGCGTGGGTTTGGGTGGGGCCGCCGTTGTTGGCCAGGGGGCCAAGGAGGGGGTCAAGACCAACGATATTGCCATTTACGCCGTTGGTGGGGATGCCGCTGCCGGTCATACCGGCCGTACTGAGGATGAGGCTATGGCTGATATTGAAGGTGTGTGTACCATTAATAACGCTAATATCGGGGCCGGTGGGGGCGGTGTTGTTGGCGATGATGCTGTTGGTGAACGTGTGGGTGTTGTTGTTGGCAAGTGCAAGCCCCCCACCAATACTTGTGGCATTGTTAAAAGCGATGGTAGAGTTGGCCAGCGTCACCCCTCCTGCGCTGCTAATTCCACCCCCCTCAATTCCTGCGGAATTGTTAGAAATGGTAGAATTAGTCAGTGTCACTGCTCCAAAGCTACGAATCCCGCCACCTTTTTCACTAGCCCAATTGTTAGCAACCGTAGAATTAGTTATTGTTCCCCCTGAATTGCTGTAAATTCCACCCCCAGAAGCATTCGTTGATGAATTTCCAGAAATTGTAGAATTGATCAGAGTTACACTACCAGTATCAATCCCCCCCCCATCATATTGTGCTGAATTTCCAGAAATCGTAGAGTTAATCACCGTCAACATTCCATTGTTCCGAATTCCACCGCCAGAATCCGTTGAATAATTATTAGAAATCGTCGAATTAATTACTGTCGCATTTCCAAGGTTCCGAATGCCGCCGCCAGAAATGCTAGAAGAACCCTCTGTAATCGTGATGTTCTGGAATGTAGTGGTTGATCCGGGGAGTGTAATGTTAAACACCCCTGACGCATTATTACCGCTCACTGTTGAGCCATTGCCATCAATCGTCAGATTATTCTTTGCCCAATTAATTGAACCCGTCGTTAACGTCACCGTCCGCGCCATATCAAAAATCACCGTATCCCCCGCCGCCGCTGCCCCGATCTGCCCCCGCAACGAATCTGGCCCGTTATCATTAGCATTCGTCACCGTCAGCGTCGCTAACTTCCCATCCCAATCGTTCAACGTTTCCACCGTAAAGGGATTAACAATCTCAAGATTTCCCGTTTGATATTCTAAATCCCAATCCCCTCCATAATTCGCACTCCCCGTTGCATTCGTCGAAGCGGCAACCGTTACCCCCGTTAAATCTGCTAACGTATTCACAAAACTTTCGCCAATCGCCCCCAACGCCGTAAAACAACTGTAAATCAACAGCGCCGCATTCGGCCCCAACTGTTCCCCCCATTGGGCAATTTGGCTCTGATAATTGCCAATATTTTCAGCATTAAGCCAAGTTTGACCCAGCCATACATTGCCTTGATTCCCCTCAGTCACTAAATTCAATTTATCAATGGGTTCTGTTACCCGCTCTAAAATTGAATTAATTCGGGTGATGCCTTCCTGATCCGGCAAAATTAGACTAGAAACCGTTCCCGCCTTGCCCCCATAGAGCAAATCATAGGGTTGATCCGCCCGCAAATCAATCACATTAATCGCCCAAGGCTCCCCTAAATTTTCCGGGAATAACACCACCGTTGGCGCATGATCACTTCCATCCCCCGTGCGAATCAATTCTGGGGCTAAAGGCAAGACGCGAGCCGTTGCCATCAAGTCTACCGTTTGTCCTTGTACTTGATTGGTGATCAAGACCTCTCCCGGCTGTACATCTTGCGGTAAAGATATGCCTGAACCTGTTAACAATGTGGGTAAATCTAAGGCAGTAATCCCGGCTTCTAATTGACTCTGTTCGACTTCCACTGTTAGCAACATTCCCGGTTGAGCCAAACGCACTAAGCTTGTCCCCGGAACCGCTGCCAGCGTGACATGATTCCCCTGAATATTGCCGGTATTGATCACCGTTCCCCCCAGTAAGCTCAGATTACCAGGGGTGAATAAATGACCACCATTAATAATTCCGCCCGGTTGTTCACTTAAAAACGAAAATTGATTCGGGTTGCCAATTAATTGACTGTAATCATTGGGGCCAAAGGCATTGAACCAACCTCCCTCAAAGCCAATACGATCCGCAGTTGTCGCCGTAAAACTACCGGGAATATCTAAACTTGACCCTGCGCCAAAGATAATCCCGGCGGGGTTCATTAAATATAAATGGGCGTTACTGCCTGTTACCTGCAATAACCCGTTAATCACTGAAGGATCACCCCCCGTCACTCGCCCTAAAATATGCTCAATCCCCGGCTGGCTCAAAAATTGGGCAATTTCGCCGCTGTTGAGGCCAAATTGCTGGAAGCTGTGGAAGAGATTAGCGCCGGCCTGTGTGCCGCCGGTAATCCGATAGGTTTGGCCCTGGTATTGGATGATTGTGCCGCTACCATCGGGGGTGATGGTTTGGCTATGGGCGGGATGGAGGCTGAAGCCCACGCTGATCAGGGAGAGGATTCCCCAGGTGATGATTCGATCTGGCATGGTAATTGTGCTTGTTTGAAGTAAAAATGGTCATGTTGTTTGGGTATGGTGTAGATGCAAGGGTGGAAATGGGCGAGGGGATCAAGTTTTAGGTTAGCTTTCCTTTACCAAGGACTGCCAATCAGGGTGAAGGCGCTCCAATAGTAGGGATGGGAAAGATCTACTTGGCCTAAAGCAACTAACTCGGGAGTGAGGGGAATATTTTGGGAACCACTCACGAGATTAACCCCATCAAGGTGAATTTCCCCCTGTATCATGGCTAATTGCGCTTGGCGGAGGGCTTCGGCTTTGATGGGGGCCGTTTGTAGCTGTCGATAAAATACACTCATTAGGCCCAAGGTTCCCAAATCACTGACATACCACAGACTCCCCAAGGCAGACTTTACGCCGGCCTGGAGGGCAAACCCGGCAAAACCTAATTCTGCTTCGTTGCTCCCCAAGGCGGTACGACAGGCACTGAGAACCAAGAGTTCCACGGGGGGATTGTTTAAGCTGAGTTCGCGGATGCGATCGAGGGTGAGGCGATCGCCCCACAGTTCAATATAGGAATCTGCCGGACTACCGGGGTTAAATTCCCCATGGGTTCCCAGATGAACAATTCGGTAGCTATGCTCGGCCCGGGCAGCTTTTAACCGTTCAAGGGTGAAGTCTTCATTAATCAGCTTTTCCCCTGTGCCAACTTGCTCGGTAATGATGCTCAATTCCAGGGGAACAGCCGGAAGGGGGGCTTGATCGGTAAATTCTGAAGCGCCCATGGCTAAGACTGGCAAACCTTGAATCGATTGATAGGTGTGTTCGGTGAGGGAGAGGCTGGGCATGAGGCCGACGCTATACTGTTCGATTAAAAAGCGTTCCCCATCATGGAGGGTGGCAAAGGGAATGAAGCGCAGGCCGGTATCGGCAATGATGCCAATGTGATCGATTTGATAATCCGTGAGTTCTAATCGCAGTGGGGCGATCAGCCAATTATAAAGTTCTTGGGCGGGTTCGAGGTAACTACGCCCGGATGTGCGCGGGATGGCGCGGGCCAATTGGGAGACGGCTGCGGTGGCTTGGCGACGGTTGACCCGGAGGCGTTTTAAAATGGGTGTGCCGGTGGGGGTGACAAGGACTAATTGCAGTTCGTCGGTTTCTGCGGGAACAATGCTCCGTTGGGCGAGGGGGAAGGGGTCGTCGAGAGCGGCACTGGCGAGGAGCGAGTCTGTTAAATTTTCGCTGGTTTCTAAACCTGTAGGGACAAAGGTGATGTAAAGGATGGCGGGGGTTTGGCCGGTTTGTTTGGCAATCCGCTGAAGCATATCTTGGGCTTCAGTCAATGTCATTTCGGGAACAGGATCTACTCCTAAATAATTTTGGTATTCCTGGGTAATTTGTATCTCAATGTTTTCTACACCGACATCTAAAGGGCTTCGTTCAGATGTATCAAGTTGAAGCTGTTCAACAAATTCGACGGCTGCTTCTGATGGTTCTTCATGTTCACAATCAGGGAAACAAATTCCTTCTGAAGTTGCGTTAGGAATGGGGGGATTTTCTGAGAGGGGTTCTGGGTTTTCTGGGAGAGGTTCTGGGGGCAATACTGGGGGTACTGGGGGTACCACTTGCAGTTCATAGGCTCCCATATCAACAATCAGATCGGAGATGCGGGGCTGACCCCGTTGATCTTCTGTGGTGGTGAGGGCATTATTTCCGGCGTTGATAGCGGGGCTACCTGCGAGGAGGGCATGGGTTTGGGTTGGGCCGCCATTATTTTGGAGGGGGCCGAGGAGGGGGTCAAGGCCAACGATGTTGCCATTTACGCCGTTGGTGGGGATGCCGGTGCTGCCGTTAGCATTCATGCCGCTGGTGTCGAGGATGAGGCTATGGCTGATGTTGAAGGTGTGTGTATCTGACCAAATGCCCACATCGGGGCCGGTTGGAGCGGTGTTGTTGGCGATAATGGTTTTGTTGATGGTGTTGTTAATGCTGTGGGGGTTGTTCCCACTAAATGACAGTCCTCCGCCAAGGGTTCCTGCGGTGTTAAAGGCGATCGTTGAATTGTTCAGCGTTACTGCTCCAAAGCTTTCAATCCCACCACCATGGGAAGATGCTGAATTACCAGAAATAGTAGAATTAGTCAGCGTCACTGCTTCAAAGGTGACGAGCATCCCGCCTCCAGAATTAGCCGAATTACCAAAAACAGTAGAATTGGTCAGTGTCACTGCTCGATCGCTGAAAATTCCGCCCCCATCTAAGTTAGCCGAATTACCAGAAACTGTAGAATTGGTCAGCGTCACTTCTCCATTGCTCCAAATCCCGCCCCCCGTAAAAGTAGCCGAATTACCAGAAACCGTAGAATTGGTCAGCGTCACTACTCCAAGGGTGTAAATCCCGCCCCCCGTAAAAGTAGCCGAATTACCAGAAACAGTAGAATTGGTTAGCGTCATTGCTCCATTGCTCCAAATCCCGCCCCCATCTGAGTTAGCCGAATTACCAGAAACCGTAGAATTGGTCAGCGTCACTGCTCCATTGTTGAGAATTCCACCCCCTCTTTCATTGGCCGAATTACCAGAAACCGTAGAATTGGTTAGTGTCACCACTGGAGCTAGAATGCCACCGCCATTTACTCCAGAATTCCCCGAAATCGTAGAATTAGTTAGCATTACACCTATACTACTTTGGATCCCGCCGCCCCAATCTGCCAAATTACCGGAAACAGTAGAATCGGTCAGCGTCACACCTGACATACTATAAATCCCACCCCCATCAGTTCCTGATGAATTGCCAGAAACCATAGAATTAGTCAATGTTACTTCTGCATTGCTATTAATCCCGCCACCCCTTCCAATCGCAGAATTACCGGAAACCGTAGAATTGGTCAGCGTCACGCCTGACATGCCGGTACTATTAATCCCGCCGCCGCTACTTGCCGAATTACCAAAAATAGTGGAATCGGTCAGTGTTATAGTGCCATTGCTGAAAATACCGCCGCCGTTCTGAAATGAAGAATTACCAGAAACCGTAGAATTGGTCAGCGTCACTGCTCCTACTGGGTCAATGTTGACAATCCCTCCCCCGTCCCTATTTGCTGAATTATCAGAAATAGTAGAGTTGATCAACGTCACAGTTCCAGCACTGTTAATCCCACCGCCGGGGCCACTAGTGGAATTACCAGAAACAGCGGAATTGGTCAGCGTTGCGCCTCCTTGGCTGAAAATTCCACCAGCATCAGTCCGTGCTGAATTACCAATAATAATAGAGTCGTTTATAATTACCATTCCGTTGGCGTTAAGCCCACCACCCCCACCATTGGCCGAATTACCAGAAATAGTAGAATTAATGACCGTTGTGCTTATCGTGCCTGATGGTGCAGGGTTAAAAATACCCCCGCCGGGGCCATGGGCAGAATTATCAGCAACAGTGGAATTGATCAGCGTCAAGGTTCCATGGCTGAAAATGCCCCCGCCGCGTTGTGCGGAATTACTAGAAACATTGGCATGGTTCAGTGTTAAGTTTCCTTGGCTAAGGATGCCGCCACCTTCACCTCCATTTGCTCCTGTAATCGTGATATTTTGAAATGTTGTGGTGGTTGCAGTTGTATAAAACACCCGTGAGGCATTATTGCCACTGACCGTTGAGCCATTACCATCAATGGTGAGATTATCCGTTGCCCAACTAATTTCAGTTCCCCCTAACGTCACCGTCCGCGCCGTATCAAAAATCACCGTATCTCCTACACTCGCTGCTGCAATGCGTTCCCGCAAAGACCCAAAGCCCGCATCATCAGCATTAGTGACAGTTAGCGTTGCTAACTTACCCTCCCAATTACTCAATGTTTCAAGGGTGAAGGGCATATCCCCATCAACATTTCCCGTCTGATATTCTAAATTCCAATCGCCTCCATAGTTTGCGCTTCCCGTCGCATTCGTCGAAGCAGCAACCGTTACCCCCGTTAAATCCGCAAGGGTATTTACAAAACCTTCCCCAATCGCCCCCAACGCCGTAAAACAACTGTAAATGAACAGCGCCCCATTCGGCCCCAACTGTTCCCCCCATGCCTCCATCGCCCCTTGATAATCCTGGATATTGTCAGCATTGAGCCACGTTTGACCCAGCCAAATATTCCCCTGATGACCCTCAGCGACAATCTTTAACTTATCAATCGGGCTAGTCACCCGCGCCAATGTTGCCGTAATCTCCCCCACCCCCTCTGTACCCGGCGGAATCAGCCGCGAAATTGTGCCACGGTTGCCGCCATAGAGCAGATCATCAGGCTGATCCACACGGCTATCAATCATCGTCACGCTCAAGGGATCTTGCAGATTTTCCGGGAATAACACCACCGTTGGATGATGACCTGTTCCGTCCCCCGTGCGGATCAATTTCGGTTCCGAGGGCCGCACCCGCTCCGCCGCCATCAAATCCACCGTCTGCCCAGCCACAGTATTTGTAATCACCACCGATCCCGGCGGAACCGCTACCGACAGATCAACGCCTGATCCCGTTAACAATGTGGGTAGATCTAACGCTGTAATCCCCGCTTGTACTTGAGTACGATCCACTTCCAAACGCAATAGCATCCCCGGTTGGGCCAATTGCACCAAACTTTGACCCGGTACGGCGGCCAAAATAACGTGTTTGCCTTCGATTTTGCCGGTATTGAGGATCGTTCCGGCGGAAATGTAGAGATTCCCTGATGTGATTAAATCCCCGGAATTAATAATGCTGCCGGGCGCAGTTTGCAGGAAACCGAATTGCTGAGGATTGCCGGTTAAGCCACTGTAATTATTGGGGCCAAAGGCATTAAACCAACCCCCCTCAAAACCAATGCGATCCGCCGTCGTTGCTGTGAAATTGCCCGATAGATCTAAACTTGACCCCGGCCCGAAAATAATCCCCGCCGGGTTCATCAGGTATAAATGGGCATTGCTGCCGCTGACTTGTAAAATGCCTTGGATGACTGAAGGATTGCCCCCCGTCACCCGCCCTAAAATGTTTTCAATCCCCGGTTGGCTTAAAAACTGGGCCACTTGCCCGGCATTCAAGCCAAAATCCTGAAAACTGTGAAAGAGATTCGCGCCGGCCTGGGTGCCGCCGGTAATCCGGTAGGTTTGGCCCTGGTATTCGATCGCTGTGCCGGTGCCATCGGGGGCGGGGGTGATGGTTTGGGCGAGGGTGAGGGTGGGGGTGAGGCAGGCGATCGCCACCATGCCAACGGTTAAATCAAGAAAACCCATAAAATTGACCTGATGATAAGTTGGGAGTATGGGGGGCCAGGGTGTGAACTACACTGTCAACACGATGATCTTTTTTTGAGGCGATTGGCTCGATGCAAACGGTGTTTCACATTACCACTCGCCATGCTTGGGAACAGGCCCAAGAACTAGGGTATTATGATCATGAATCCCTACAAGCGGAAGGGTTTATCCATTGTTCCTATTTAGACCAGGTAATTTTAACGGCGAACCGCTTTTTTAACGGTCAGCGGGGTTTGGTGTTGTTGCAAATTGATGGCGATCGCACCCACCACCCCCTCCAAGCCGATACCCTCCCCAATGAGGGAACTTTCCCCCACCTCTACGGTATCCTCAATCTGGATGCTGTGGTGCAAGTTTTTCCCTTTGAGCCGGATGGAACGGGGGAATTTATGATTTTGCCTGAACTGGAAAGGGAATGTTAAGTTAGATTGTGGATTTTTTGCCCTGCCATGACTAAAACTGAAGCCGTTCAGATTCTCGATCGCCTCATTTTTGCCGAAACTGACCCAGAGGATTGGGTACAGGATGTGTGGGGCTTGAGTCCCCTCTTGGGGGATGGGGCGGCGCGGCTCTTCGATGCCTATCGGGGCTTAATTGAATGCTGCCCTCCGGAGCAGTTGGAGAATTTTGTGCAGACGGTGTTAGCGACGCAGATGCCCGATTAGTCGGGCATTGGCAGCAATGTTATTAAGGAAGGCGATCGCCCATGGAATTTTTCACCGTTTTACTCTCCGGTTTATTGGCGGGCATTGGCCCCACTGGGTTAATTCTCGATCAAGTCATTGAAAGCCAACTCCACAACCGTCTCCCCGGGAGCGAGACGATCACCGTGCGCGTGGATAACCGCCCCAACCATCAAGTCCTGCAAGGCAAAGTGGATCGCATCCGCCTCGCCACCGCTGGCCTCCAACTCACGCCCTATCTCCGTCTCCACACCCTAGAGCTAGAAACTGATCCCGTCTCTGTGGATTTAGCCACCCTCCGGCGCGGTGGCAATCCCCGCGCCAGTTTGCGCCAACCCCTCAATGCCGCTACCCGTCTTGTCATCCATGAGGATGATCTCAATGCCACTCTTGCTGCGCCGGAATTTCAAGAACGGTTGCAGGGGGTGGTGACGCGGTTGGGGGCGAGGTTGAGTCCGGGGGAACAGTATCAACTGGGGGATCTGGCGGTTAATTTTACCGAAACGGGGCGGGTGGAAGTCACCGCCACGGTGAAATCTTCCCAGGAGACGATTGTCGTGGCCTTGGCGGGGGCTTTAGCGGTGGAGGAGGGCCATCAAATCGCCCTCGTTGAGCCAGCACTGACCCTGAATGGCAACCGCTTACCCCCCTTTGTGGAGGCGATCGCCCTTGAAAATCTCCAACGCCCCTTTGATTTAACCAGTTTGGAGCGCCAGGGGCTTTTCGTGCGCATCCTACAATTAAAAATAGAGTCTGAACAATTAGCCATTGCAGGTTTTGTCCGCCTCACCCCCTAAGCTTTCAGGAGAATTCCCCCCATGTTTTACCGTCGCCCCCTTTCCCTTTGGCTGAGTTGTGGGCTGTGCGTGAGTGCGATCGCCCTCAGCAGTTGCACCCCCTCCACCCCAGCACCGGAACCCAGCCCCACCCCCGACACCACCGCCACCCCCCTCCCCAGTGATGACAGCGATCCCGGTGTGGAGACTGAACCCCCCGTCACCCCTACCGCCCCCGCCACCACGCCCCCCTCCCCAGCGCTGCAACCGGATACCCCCGTTCAAGCCAGCGCAGCGGAAGTGTATTGGCTGGATAGGGAGAGCGATCGCCTCGAACTGGTTCCCCAACCCCTCAATCCCACCGGCTCCGAGGCTAACAATCCTGAGATCCTACTCACCACCGCCCTCGAAACCCTCCTTGATGGCCCCCAAGATGCCGCCCATAGCACCACCATCCCCCCAGAGGCAAGGTTACGGGGCATTGAAGTCAAAGCCGACGGCGTTCACGTTGACCTGTCTGCGGACTTCACCAGCGGCGGCGGCACCACCTCCATGACCGGCAGAGTTGCCCAAATCCTCTACACCGCCACCAGCCTCGATCCCAATCTACCCGTCTGGTTAGCGGTGGAATCGGAACCTTTAGAAGTATTGGGGGGGGAAGGATTAATGATTCGCCAACCCTTAACCCGGCAAGCGTTTCACGAAGATTTTGAGCTTTAATGGCCTCCTTTGAGGGCGCAGCGCTAGAAATCCCTGCCTGGATGGGCAAAAATGGAGAGAGGGGACGGCTCAAGGCTCGAAGGCCCTGCCGTCCGCAACCTGGCCCCCATCCCCCACAAAACACCATGACGGAACAACCCCCCACCACTCCCCTCCGCTGTTTAACGGGTGCGGCGATCGCCGGCTCCCTGGCCACTGCCCTCTATTTCCTCACCCAAAAAATCATCATTGCCTTTGCGAGTAAACCGCTGCCCACAGTGAACGCGACGGCGGCAAATATTGCCGTTGCGGTGCGCACGTTGGTAATGGGGGTTTCCACATTGGCAACGGCGGTTTTGGGCATTGCCGCCCTAGGCCTGATTGTCCTTGCGCTACAATTGCAATTTACCCGCCCCAAAACTTAAAAAAGCTTAAAAATGTCCCCCAAGCTTGCCCCCACCCGTCCCTATCAACCCCTACTGCTGCGGCTCTTGCATGGCGGTACAGCCCTCGCCCTGTTCGCAGCCCTGTTTACCGCCTATTGGACTTACGACACCTACGATGGTCGCTGGGGTGGCATTACGCTGCCCACCTATCGCCCCATTGAGGCCCTCCATGGCACGTTCGGACTATGGACGTTGCTGATCTTTCCCGCCTTTGTGATCTATGCCTTCCATCGGGGGCAAAGGCGGCTGTTGCAACCGGATTCCTTCCAGAAGCTGACCCAAGGGAGCAAACCGATTTGGTGGTACACCCTCAATCGTGGCGGCAATACCCTCGCCTTGGTGGCCTTAGCCTTTGCCCTGTTCAGCGGCAAAATGATGGATGAAACTTGGTTGCCCCGTGGCATCTTAACTGCGGGTTGGTACTATGCCCATTTGATTTCTTGGCTGGTGATGGTGGGGGCGATCGCCCTCCATCTATTGCTCAACGCCAAGGTGGGCGGCACGCCGCTCCTCCTCTCGATGTTCACCCCCCAATTTCGGGATCAAGATAGCCCCCGTCATTGGCCCACCCATCTTTCCCAACAGTGGGCGGCGGTGCAACAGGGGAATTGGCTGCAATGGTTTCAGCCGATGACGACAATGTTAGCGTTGGAAATCATGATTTTGGTGAGTATGGTGCTGGCCTGGGTGTTGCCGTTGCTGAAGTAGGGGCAAGCTTGGGGATTGTTGACAAGGGTTTCTCTAGGTTTGCCCATGGGTGGGCATCATAAACAGGGGCGATCCATACTTTAACACCGATTATCCCGCTCACCTTTCCCCTGGAGTTTCCCAAATAGACACCACGTTTCCAGCACACCCATTCCTGGATAGAAAGGTAGCTCCCCCACGCTGCATCTAGGCATTGACTACTCCCCGCTCTAAAGAGACGGGGATTCCCTGGAGGGATTTCAGAACTTCCGACAAGTCGGACTCTTAGGCGAAGTCAAATACGCCTCTATAGGTTGCCCGAAGGCTTCCTTTTACTTATTTTCCTTTCACTACCTTTTGTCTCTCGCCAATGAAACGTCTTTGCTACCGACATTTCTGCATGATGCAAGTCTGCCCTCACGGGATGTTAAGCCCCTTTCATTTGGGTCATAGAGAAGGTGATGCCATTCTATCATAGTCATTGCGGCTAAAGCCGCCGAGTCGCTTTTCCGCCCCGCTCTAAAGAGACGGGGCTACCAAGCTCCCGAGTTTTTATCGTAAACTGGATATGCTGAATGCGGCCCAAGAGCTAACTGATTTGCGAGTCCCACCGGGCAACCGCCTAAAACCCCTCGAAGGTAACTTAAAAGGGTTTTACAGCATTCGGATCAATGACCAATGGCGCATCATCTTCCGCTGGCAGTCTGGGGCGGTGGATGTTGCAATTGATGATTACCACTAAAACACCGTAATTCCTATGCTTCCCAGTCATCGACAACCCACCCATCCCGGCGAAATTCTGTTAGAAGAATTTCTGCAACCCTTGGCACTGACTCAAGCGGCTCTGGCCGCCCATCTCGAAATTCCGACCCAACGGGTCAATGAAATCGTGCGCGGGAAGCGCGGGATTACCCCTGAAACCGCTTGGCTGTTGTCCCAAGCCTTTCAAACCACCCCCGAATTTTGGATGAATTTGCAAGCTCAGTATGATTTGTGTCTCAATCGGCCTCAATCTGTGAAGTCAGCATTAATTCCGGCTTGACTTCTATGAGCGATCGCGCCACCCCCTAACCCAACCCAAAAACCGGGTTTTTGCTAAAATATCCGCAACCAACCCACCCCCACAACCCGGTTTCTCATCACTCATGAAACGATACTGTTTAGATAATGAGCGGCATTAATCGAGATATCTGCCCAGATCCCCGCATCAGTCTCATTTACCGCCATTTGCCTGGAACAACCCAAGTACAACGATTGTTACGGAAAGAAGGTAAAGCCCACGTCTTTAATGATCTTGAAACCTTGGAGCGAGTCACAAGCATTATTATTGAGAGGGGAGAACGCACAGACAATCAAGATGATGACTATGAACGCTACGGACTCTACTTCTCAGAAGCCATTGGCTACATCATAAAAGCAGACGAAAGTAAAATTCCACTGTAGTATTACGGCGAAATCAAAATTATTAAAACAACAGGTGAATACCATGCAATCCCACGCACCGGCCCGCGCAGAACAAGCTAAACTCTGGAAATTTCTCGAACTTTGGGTTGACCCCGTTCTATTTCCCCCTAAAATTCTCATGCTCGTCAGTGATCACGATGGTACTTGCCAAATTTTCAACCCTGCCGCTGACTATCAACTCATCAGCACACACCCCAACTATGAAACTGCCCAAGAATGGCTCCTTGAAGATGAATATGAACGAGTCAAGGGTCAACTCCTAGCAGCAGAAATTTTTGAGTAATCAAGGAACCAAGCAACCCGGTTTCTGTTCACGATTAGTACATAAAAACTAATCCTTCACCGGCAGGCGATAACTGGTTAAAGGCAGAAAAATCGTCAACACCTCCCCCGCCTTTGGCCGCTGCTTCACCGTCAACTTACCCCCCATGGCATGACAGAGGTTTTTCGTCACATCCAAATTGAGGCTCAAACTCCCCGTTTCCGGTTGGAACATTAACAATTGGCCGAGGGATTTGAGCGATCGCGATAATGATGTGCTTTGAGACATCAATTGCAGCTTTAACTGATTCCCCGCCGTCGTCACCTGCACCGCCACCGCTTCCCCCGTGGGGAGGCTACGGGTAAGCCGCTCCATTAACCCCGTTAACACTTGGGCCAACATGGCAGGATGACTAATAATTGTCGGCAATTCTTCGGGTAAAAGAATATCGAGGGTGATATTGCGCCGTTGGGCTTGCTTTTGCCATTGGCTGGTGTGTTGTTGAATAATTTGCTGCAAAGAAATGGGGATTAACTGCCCTAAACTTTGGGGTTCATCGGGTTGGGATTCTAATTCTGTGGCCCGGAAAATTAATTCCATGCGGTTAATTTGATCGGTGCATTCCTGATCAATGGTTTCCAATCGCTTCACCACATCTTCGGTAAAGGTGCAGCGTTTTTTCAACAGTAATCGCGTCAGCATCCGAATGGTTGTTAAGGGGGTGCGGACTTCGTGGGTGAGGGCTTGGAGTAATTCCACCTCAGCGGTAGGGGCGGGGGTGGGCTGGATTTGAATTGTTGGAGCAGGTGGCGGTGGGGCCTGATGGGGCAATTGCTTGAGCATGAGGCGATAGAACGCCGTTAACAGCCGGTAATCCGGGTTAGGGGGCTGGTATTGCTCCATGAGGCGATCTAAGGGGGCCACCTGATGGGGGCTGGTGAGGCGGAGGCGCGATCGCAATGCCTGCCAAGCTTGGCTCAAAACTTCCGGATTAAAGGAAAAATAAAAGCGCGATCGCCCCTCTCCATCTTTCCCCAATACCAAAATCACGCCGATCGCCTCCGTCCACACCAGGCAAAACTGTTCCTCAACGATGGGATCATGGGGAACAAGGGGGTATTCCTGTTGCGCCACGGTGAGAGGTTTGCTGGCTCCGGCGGCGGGGAGTTGGAAATGGGCGAGGGCAATATCTTCAAGGGAACGGGGGCGGAATAAGCCAATGCCCAATTGGGTGAGGAGGTAAGGGTCATGGAGGACAGGGTTCGGCCCCGCTAAAACTACACCGGCACAGGGGCGAGGGGAGGCGGCTAAAAGGTTGAGTAAAAGGTGATTGAGGGCAGCGATCGCCGCTGACCATTCTGCCTCCCCTGGGCATGGGGAACTGCTCTCTCCCTCAGCCACGACTTGGAGAAAATCCAACGGTTCACTCTGTCCCACAATTTGACTGAGGGTGGGGAATCCCTGCGATTGCATCACCATAAAGCCCACGAGACGCTTGCAGGTTTACTTTACTCGTTTTCCAACGCAACCTAGGGGGGTAGAACCGAACCGGATCCGTCGCAATTCCAACCCCTTTAATCCAAGAGCCATTCCAAACCGATACCAACGCGGCTATCTTTCCGAATCGGGGAATTTTGTTTTTCAATCTCCGTCGTTAAACGCAATTGCCGAGTGAGGGCATAGCCAAGGCTGAGGGTCGTGATCCCCACTTCATCGGTTTGGCCGGGATTGACAAAGGTTTGTTGCAGCGATAAATCAGCGGCCCCGGTGCGAGATAGAGCAACCTGCACCTTTGCCCCCACATTCACCCCATCGATTTCTCGCCCTTGGGTCGTCATGTGGCGATAGCCCACCACAGGGGCCACATTGAAATAATGCCCCAAGGGGCGCATATAGTAGCGCAGATCTCCCCCCCAGGTGGTGCGATCGCCCGACCAAGACCCCTGATAAACGCCGCTCACCGTGGCGCGACTGTTCCCCAATCGCACATCCTCCACCCCCACCCACCAGCCGCCCTGATCATCTGTTGAGGGGAATTGATGATAACCGAGGCGCACGCGGGGCAAAAAGGCCGGATCTTCGCGAATCTCTTCAGCCACATCGGGGATTTCCTCTAGCCACCGCTGCAAGACCGGACTAGATTCCACCAGTTCCGGATCGAGGTTGAGGTCTTCAGGGTTCAGGGGTTGAGCATCGGCAGGGATTGCCAAGGCACAGGGGATCAAGAACAGACTCAGGAGGAATTTCAGCATTCAGGCTCAAAGGGTTTAGCAGGATCAGGGCTGGTTTCCGTTTTCACCGCGCCCCCTGGGTAAACCGGAAGGGGGGTTATGGGTCTTCACCAAAACAGGCGGCGATCGCCCCCAGCCCGATCAATCCTAACGCCAACCACCCCATTAGCCCCAACTGCCGAAACGCCCACAGGGGCAAATCCGTTAACAACTCAAACCCAAACCAGTTCACCGCCATGAACAATAAAACCGTTACAATCACTAACATAGCTTTACCTCCTAACCTCCAATCCATCAATTTCAATTTAAGGGATGTTTAATAAGGTTAACCCTGTATTGCTTAAAGATTAATTGTTATATTTTTTTGATTAAAAAAAGTAAACTTTAAAGCAAAGCTTAGGTCAGGAAATATTGACAAAGCTTATTGTTGGTGAACAACTTGCTTGAAGATGATATCCTATAGCTAGCATCTATATTAATTGCATCTCCAAAAGTATTCTGCAATACATTTTTTAATGGAATAGCAAAAAGCGATCGCCAAAAATCATGATTCCGCAAAATTAGCTTGTAATCTATTGTGGAATGGATACTGTGGATTAGGAATCAGTCAGTGAGTTCTTCAAAATGAATAGTTTTCTCGTTCAGCCAAGAGTCTTGGGTTCGATGAGCCATCGCTTTAAATCTAAGCGTAACAGTGATTCCTGTCAATTCATTAAATCCTGGGATGAAATCAGCAAACCTTTGATCGCCACCGAGGTCAATCATGGATCAAGAAACCCTTGTTTTAATTGTTGATGACAATAGTACAAACTTAAAGGTTTTGTCCGACAGTCTCAAGTTGGCAGGATATCGAGTCCTGATCGCCAAAGATGGGGAAAGTGCTCTCTCTAAACTGGAAAAAATTCAACCAGATTTAATTTTGCTAGATGTGATGATGCCGGGGATAGATGGCTTTGAGACCTGTCAACGCATCAAGGCCTGCGATAGAATCAAAGATATCCCCATTATTTTCATGACGGCTCTCGCCGATACCGAATATAAAGTCAAAGGGCTAAAGTTGGGCGCAGTAGACTATATTACCAAACCCTTTCAGCAGGAAGAAGTTTTAGTGAGAGTGAGGGTTCATACACAATTGCGACAACTGAGCCAAGAACTGGAGCAAAGAGTGGAACAAAGAACTGCTGAATTACAGCAAGCTTTGTTTGATTTAAAGCGCACCCAAAATATTCTCATTCATCGTGAAAAAATGTCAGCTTTAGGGGAAATTATCGCAGGGGTGGCCCATGAAGTCAACAATCCCCTCAGTTGTATTGTAGGTAACATTACATTAATTAAAGATACCTGTACAGACTTATTTAATGCCTTAGCTATTTATCAACAACAAGGAGGTTTACCGAAGGATCTTCAAGAGCAAATTGATGATTTAGAGTTAGAGCTACTTGAAGAGGATTTGCCGAAAATGCTCAGTGCTATCCAAGTGAGTAGCGATCGCATGACTAAAATTGTCACTTCCCTGAGAACCTTTTCTCGGTTTGACCAAGAAGAAGCAAAACCCATTGATATTCACATTGGCCTTGATGCTAATTTAACCATTCTCCATAACCGACTGAAAGCGAGGGACACCCACCCTGAAATTGAAATCATTCGCGACTATGGCGACATTCCCAAAATTAACTGTTTTGGAGGCTTACTCAATCAGGTATTTATGAATCTTTTTGCCAATGCTATCGATGCTATTGAGGAAAAAAATCAAGGCAAAACCTATGCCGAAATTAGCCAAGACCCCAATCATATTGCTATTACAACTGCCCTCGAAAATCAGCAACTGATCATCATTATTGCCGATAATGGTCAAGGCATGAGTCCGGATGTCAAGGCGCGTATTTTTGAACAGGGTTTCACGACCAAAAGTATTGCTAAAGGGACAGGGCTGGGGATGGCGATCGCCCATCAAATTATTGCCGAAAAACATCACGGAACCATTGAATGTGAATCGGAGTTAGGGAAGGGTACAAAGTTTATGATCAAAATACCGGCTCAAATTTAATCCCTATAATTATGATCAACTTTTTATCCGGAGCATCCTTCGATGAGATGAGAATAAACTGCAAAAAAGAGGTGTAATGATGTTGATAAAAATTTTCAATCTGCAAACCATGAAGTTATCTAATGTTGTGCGCTGTTCATCCATTGGCACAAAATTATTGCTCTCGATTCTAGGGGGTGTTTTACTGGGTTCAGGCGTGATGTCATTTTGGCTGTACCAAATCCTTAATGAACAGGCTCAAAATCAAATTCGTCAAACCCTTAAAACCAAAGTTTTGACGATTGACGGTCAACTGAGCAATATTGAACAACATGTTCAGGATTTAGCTAAAACCTTGAAAACCATCAGACAAAATCCAGGCTTAACCGCAGAAAACTATCAAGAATTAGTATTTAGTTTTTTTGTTCATCGCCCCCATCCTGATCTGATTATGGGAACATCCTTTGGTCAAGTTAATGGCAGTATTATTCAAGATCGAACATTATTTTATCCCTACTACTTTTTGGATCAACAAGGAGCGCAGGATATTGGTGAGTTGTTACCTAAGCCATATCAAAATATTCGATATGTTGACATTACAGAAGTAGAATTTTATCCACAAGTTGATTATTATCACAATGCAATGCGTAACAATCAATTGCTTTGGTTAGATCCCTTTGATTGGCATGGCATTACGATGACATCCGCCCTATATCCTTTAAAAGGTGATTCCGGTGAATCCTTGGGAATTGTCGGCAATGATGTTAATGTAACTGCAATTACTGATGCTATTAAAAATTACAATGTAATTCATGATCAAGGTTACTTTATAATCGTGAGCAAAGAAGGTAATTTATTGGCTTATCCCCCTGATATTGATCAGGCTAAAAATAGAGTAAGTTATAAAAATATTCCCGAAATCAAAAATATTTGGGCTGATGTCTCTAGCCAAAGTTCTGGTATTTTAATTGCTGAAGGTACTATCTGGGCCTATGAAAAAATACCGAGTACAGAATGGATTATGTTAGCGACAATTCCTCAAAAAGTAGTTGTCTTGCCTGTACTTAAAATTGCTCTAGGTACAGCCTTTGTATCTG
Source organism: Spirulina sp. CCNP1310 (assembly GCF_034932185.1). Taxonomy (NCBI): domain Bacteria; kingdom Bacillati; phylum Cyanobacteriota; class Cyanophyceae; order Spirulinales; family Spirulinaceae; genus Spirulina; species Spirulina sp. CCNP1310. The sequence goes on from NZ_JAYGHW010000001.1 coordinate 51,654, forward strand.
GCTTCATTATTTTGATCGTAGTGGGTGGTTTTGTTCAATGGCTTAATCGAAGATTGCAGCCCATTATTGATCAGTGTGATCAATTAGCTCAAATGAAGGTAGATGGCTATGATGGAATTCAGTGGGATGATCTTGTCACCCAAAAAATGGATGAATTAGATGTTTTATCTGTTTCTTTTGAGCGCATGAAAAATAAGCTCCAAGAATCTTTTCTATTGCTTGAAAGTCGGGTCAAAGAACGGACGGCGCAGTTAGTGACAGCCAAGCAAGCCGCAGAGTTAGCAAATCAAGCTAAAAGTCAATTCTTAGCCAATATGAGCCATGAATTACGCACGCCCCTCAATGGAATTTTGGGCTATGCCCAAGTGATGCAAAAAGCGAAGGATCTCAATCAATATCGTAAAGGTGTTGGGGTCATTCAAGAAGCAGGTTCTCATTTATTAACATTAATCAACGATATTTTAGATCTTGCTAAAATTGAAGCTCAAAAGATGGAACTATTTCCGAAAGACTTTCATTTGCCCTCATTTTTAATAGGGGTTACAGAAATTGCGCGGGTCAGGGCTGAAAGTAAGGGCATCTTACTGACGTTTCAGGGTAATCATGACTTACCTGAAGGTGTCCATGGGGATGAAAAACGCCTACGACAAGTTTTATTGAATTTATTGGGTAACTCGATTAAATTTACAGAGGTGGGTCAAGTCATTTTTGAAGTGATCCGATTAAGCGATGATTTAACCCAAAATACCGTTAAAATTCGCTTCAAAGTTCAGGATACGGGTGTCGGAATGACCCCTGAGCAACTCAACAAAATCTTTCTGCCCTTTGAACAGGTGGGTTCTCGGTCAAAACAGGCAGAAGGAACCGGTTTAGGTTTAACAATTTGTCGGCAGATTGTGACGATGATGGGGGGAGAGATTGCAGTAGAGAGTCATGCTGGGGCGGGGAGTAGTTTTTGGTTTGATGTGGATTTACCCTTAGCAGCGGACTGGATGAAGAGTGCTGTGATTTCTGACCGAGGAAAAATTATCGGTTATCAAGGTGAACAGAAAACAATTTTAGTCGTTGATGATCTCAATGTCAATCGTCTGGTTGTGATTGAAATTCTAAGACCATTAGGATTTATTGTGATTGAAGCTAGTAATGGTCAAGAAGCATGGGGTAAGCTGGAGCAATTTGTACCTGATTTAGTGATTACAGATATTTTAATGCCAGAGATGGATGGTTATCAATTGGCTCAAGCCATTCGGGCTGATTATTCTACGACGTTACCCATTATTGCTGCCAGTGCGAGCGTATCAGTGGCGGATCAAGGGTTGGCGATCGCCGCTGGTTGTAATGATTTTCTTGATAAACCTTTAGATCTACCAAAATTATTGAATACAATCCAAAAACATCTCAAACTAACATGGATTTATGAGCAGGATGAGGAAGTAGAAGCGCCGAGTATCAGTTTAGAGACTCAACCATTGATTTTTCCCAAACCGGAAGACTTACAAGTCATCTATCAAGCGATGGAAATTGGTGATCTCGATGCTGTTCAAGGGGAAGCGCATCAGTTAGCGCTGGTTAATCCTAGCTATCAGGCTTTTTGCGATCGCCTCATCCATTTAGCGGCTGAATTTGATGAAAAAGCAATTGCTCAATTACTTAACCAATTACCCTCATCCTAAATACCTTTTCCAAACAAGCGAGAAATATTGAGAAGCAATGGGTGTGCAATGGTCTCCGAACAGACTGTGCTCATTGCAGATCAGCTCATGTCTAAATAGTTTGTAATTTAAAACAATCAACGAGAAATTTGATTGCTGAAAGTATAGCATTTTTGTACTCATGAGATACAGCCCTCACCTCAAATTCCTCTCTTAAAGAGAGCGAGGAGCTTCAGAATATACCTCATGAATTGAGAAACCACTATATTGAAATTTTAAATTTTGTGACATTCGGTTTGCTGATGATTTTAGACTTTGAACACTGAAATGGGCTTGTAAAACTCGCTTTAATTTGCTATACTAGCCCATAGGTTTTCTGATGGTTTCTGATCGTCTTAGTAATTCTGATGAACCCTATTTTATTCTTTTTTTTAAGCTTTTTGTTCAGTACTAAATTTTCTTTCCTGAAAAAACTTTTATGCGCAAATTTCGCCCCCAAAAACTCTCTCTAAATTATGTATTGATTGTGCCGTTTCTCTTGCAGATTTTTGGTGCAGTTGGACTTACTGCTTATTTTTCTCTTCGTACAGGTCGAGAAGCTGTCAATACTGTGGCTCAACAATTGCGACAAGCAGTGACTCAGCGGACGGAAAGTTATCTCGATGATTATCTCGAATTTCCCCACAAGATCAATCAACTCAATGCCAGTGCAATTCAGAATGAATGGGTCGATTTTACTGATGTTGATGCCCTCAATCAACACTTTCTTAATCAAAGTGCCAATTTTGGTCAAGATGACCCCATTTATGTATTTGTGGGGAATACGGCGGGGGGGTTAGCCGGAGTCGGTCGCTATGATCTAAATGACCCGTTTGTTTGGGAGTTTACTGAAAACTTAAAAGCGGGAACCTTTAAGAGTTATAAAACTGATGCCCAAGGACAAATTGAAAAGCCTTTGGATTTGGAAGCATCTGAACAGCTAGAAACCTTTACTTATGATGCCACTAAGCGACCATGGTATCAAAAAGCCATCGCCGAAAAAACACAGGTCTGGAGCGAAGTTTATATCTTTTTGGGACAAAATCACCCCATTGAGGATATTTTAGGGATTACAGCCAGTCAGCCCATTTACAATCGTGACAATCAAATTATCGGAGTTGCAGCGGTTGATATTGCCCTTGATGCGCTCAATAAATTTCTCGCGACAATTGAAATTAGTGCGACAGGGGAAATTTTTGTCATGGAGACATCTGGATTACTGATCGCGTCTTCTACCCCCGAATCACCCTATCTCCGCACAGAGAAAACGGATGAATTAGTCCGTTTACCGGCCCGTGATAGCCGCATCACCCAAATCCGTCTCGCTAGTGATTTCCTCCAGCAACAGTTTCCTGATTTAACGGCGATTCGTGAACCGAAACAATTAGAATTTACCGCTAATGGAGAGCGCCAATTTTTACAGGTTACACCCTTACTAGAGAGTCAAAACTTAAACTGGTTGATTGTGGTAATCGTTCCTGAAGAAGATTTTATGGGGCAAATTAATGCAAGTCGCCAGCGGACGGTTTTGCTTTGCTTGGGTGCTTTAGCGATCGCCACCATTCTAGGTATCTATACTTCCCGGTGGATTACACAACCGATTTTGCAATTGGCACGTTCATCAGAAGCCATGTCTCAGGGAGATTTAGATCAACATGTGCCGGAGAATGCGATCGCGGAACTTAATAGCCTCGCTCAAGCCTTTAATGGCATGGCAATTCAATTAAAAACCTCTTTTACTAACCTGGAACAAAAAGTGAAAGAACGCACAGCCCAGCTTGCGGAAGCCAAAGAAAATGCTGATAGCGCAAACCAAGCAAAAAGTGAATTTTTGGCGAACATGAGCCACGAATTACGCACTCCTTTAAATGGTATTCTTGGCTATGCTCAAATTATGCACTACGCCAAAGACCTCAATCAACATCGTCAAGGTGTTGATGTCATTGAACAAGCAGGCTCTCACTTATTAAACCTAATTAATGATATTTTAGACCTTGCTAAAATCGAAGCCCGCAAAATGGAACTGTTTCCCAAAGACTTTCATCTTCCATCTTTTTTACTGGGAGTAGCTGAAATTGCGCGGGTGCGAGCCAAAAGTAAAGGCATTACCCTGACTTTTCCTAGCGATGATGAACTTCTGCCCGATGGGGTCAAAGCTGATGAAAAACGTCTCCGTCAAGTCCTTCTTAACTTGTTAGGAAATTCTATTAAATTTACTGACCAGGGACAAGTGATTTTTGAGGTCAAAGTTTTGGCCAGTGATCCAGAACGAAAAATTGCTAAGATTAGCTTCATGGTGCAAGACACTGGGGTGGGAATGAATCCTGAACAATTAGAAAAAATCTTTCTCCCCTTTGAGCAGGTCGGTTCTGAATCGAAGCAATCAGAAGGAACAGGTTTAGGGCTAGCAATTTGTCGTCAAATCATCGGGATGATGGGTAGTGAAATACAAGTGAAAAGTACTTTAGGTGTTGGTAGTATCTTTTGGTTTGAACTGGATCTTCCCCTTTCAGATGAATGGGTGAGTAGTGGAACAATATCGGAACAAGGAAAAATTATTGGTTATTCTGGCGAGCCTAAAAAAGTCTTAGTGGTTGATGATCGCCCCGTCAATCGTCTCGTCATTGCGGAAATTTTGAAACCTTTAGGATTTCTGATTGCTGAAGCAGAAAATGGACGAGAAGGGTTAAGGCAACTGGAAACATTCCAGCCAGATTTAATGATTACTGATATTGTCATGCCAGAGATGGACGGCTATGAATTAGCACAAACTATTCGTCAATCTTACTCGCTAGATTTGCCAATTGTAGCGGCTAGTGCGAGTGTTTCCTTAGCTGATCGAAGTTTGGCGATCGCCGCTGGTTGTAATGATTTTCTTGATAAACCTTTAGATCTACCAAAATTATTGAATACAATCCAAAAATATCTCAAACTAACATGGATTTATGAGCAGGATGAAGAAGTAGAAGTGCCAAGTATCAGTTTAGAGACTCAACCATTAATTTTTCCCAAACCGGAAGACTTACAAGCCATCTATCAAGCGATGGAAATTGGTGATCTCGATGCTATTCAAGGGGAAGCGCATCAGTTAGCACAGGTTAATCCTAGCTATCAGGCTTTTTGCGATCGCCTCATCCATTTAGCGGCTGAATTTGATGAAAAAGCAATTGCTCAATTGCTCCAAGACTGCGAAACGAACTAGACCTAATCATAAAACGACAAGGTTAAGCAAGCTCCACAATCACCGGCGTGTGATCACTGGGTTTTTCCCGTTGGCGGGGTTCGCGATCAATGGTGCAGGCGATGGCTTGCTTTGCCAATTCTGGGGTGAGGTAAATGTGATCAATGCGCCAACCGCGATCGCGCTGAAATCCCCCCTGACGATAATCCCACCAACTATAATGGCCCCCTTCGGCGGTAAATTGACGAAAAGCATCGGTAAAACCCAGGTCTAACACCGACCGCAACGCCGCCCGCTCCGGTGGGGAAGCCATGATGTGATTGTCTTTTTTGGGTTGATAAATATCCCGATCCTCCAGGGCAATATTAAAATCCCCACAGATACAAAGCCGAGGATTTTCGGTCATTAACTGGCTTAAATAGGTTTTTAATGCGGCTAACCAAGCCAGCTTATATTCATATTTATCACTTCCCACCGCTGACCCATTGGGGACATAAAGATTCACAATCCGAATCCCATTGATCACGCCACTAATCACTCGTTTTTGCGCTTCAAATTCTGTAAGTCCTAACACCGGCTCAAAGCCAATTTTCACATCTTCCAAGGTCTGACGGCTGAAAATCGCCACCCCGTTATAGGATTTTTGGCCGGCAATGGCGAGATGATACCCCAAAGCCTCAAAGGGTTCACGGGGAAAATCGGCATCAATAACTTTGGTTTCCTGTAAACAGAGAATATCAACAGGATTTGCCGTCAGCCAAGCTTCGACGATGCTTAAACGGCTGCGAATTGAATTAACGTTCCAAGTGGCAATTTTCATGATCATTCACCAAGGCTAATGTGATAGAGAAAGTATTGCTCAGTTTCGACTAAAACCCGGCGAAACTCGGCTAAGGGTTCAATGAATAAATGGGGTAGGTTTAATTCTAAGGGATAATTGAGGACTAACAGCAATTCCTCTTCATCACGCTTAAGCAGATCTGTCACCTGCGCTAACACTTCCTCCGGCCCCACATCTTGACGCTTGGCATTGAAGAGTGTAAAACTTCCCAATTCTTGGCGCTCAGGGTAATAAATTTTACGCTGTAAATAACCCGCAAGAGGGGCCATATTGGCATCGCGGCTCCCGACGATTAAGCCTGAATTAAGGCCCTGCTCCTGAATATAGGCGGCGGTGGCTTTACTGGCGGAGAATGGTGTGATGTAGTCGCGAACATAGGCGATTAAACCGGCGATCAGGTGGGCGGTGAGAATCAGGGTGAATAGAGGAGTTTGTAACCGTTTGACCCATTTTTTGAAAACTTGTAAAGGGGTGAATTGTGGCGGAATTTGCCAGGGGAGACAATCAGCGGCGATCCAGAGGGCGATGATCAACACGAGGAATAAACTCCCATAATGGCGAATTGTGCCTAAAAATTTGATGTAGCTAAAGACAATAATTTCTAAAGAGGCGAAGAGGTAGAATAGGAGGGCAATGGGACGGCGGCAAAGGGCGATCGCCCAAAATCCCAACAATGCCACCCCCAACGTGCCAAACAAGAAACCATCAAAGCCGCGATTATCCCCCGGAATCAGCAGTAAAAAATAAGCATTCCAAACCCGTGATAATGCTCGCCCCCACTGATGCCAATCCCAGGTGAAAAACCAAGTGGTTAACCCCCCCTGTAGCTGACTATCACTGGGGGGAATCAGCATATAGAGGGAAGCCCCCAGACCGGCGATCGCCACCCCCAACCCCCCTAATACCGAACCCCAACCGCTCGGCCGCTGTTCAGGATAACACCACCATTCGACGCTTAAGGCCATCAACAGCGCCAACCCGATGAATAAACCATAGGCATTACAATTGGCCATCAGCGCGATAAACAACCCCACCCCTACATAGGTTTGGTGACGACGGGGCCAAGCCACACAAAAGCTAAACATGAATAGCATCCCTATTCCATAGTTGCGGCTAATCAGCAAATATTCGTAAAAGGGATAATAGCCAAAGGTGAGGAGTAGTTTTTGCCAAGGGGGAAACGGCCCACATTTCCACAGCAGAAAAATTGTCCCAATCCCTAAACTGAGGTGAAATCCTTGCATTAAAGCCGGATCATCACCGATCTGATTCACCAAGGCTAAACTCAAGTACCACAACAGGGGATGGCCTTCGTAACGAATATGGGCGAAAAAATCTGAAATTGTTAAACTATCCCGCACAATGAGCCACACATTCATTTCATCCCGCCACATCGCATGGTTCAGGATCCCCAACAGTCCCAACAGCACAAAACTACTCAGGGCCAAAAACTGAAGTCTTTGGGGTGAAAGGCGGGCAATCTTCAAAATGATCAACGCGGCAGAAATACCGGAGCATTGTAGCAAACAAAAACCCCCCTTTTTTAAGGGGGGTAGGGGGGATCAATCCCAAAAACCCCCCTTTTTTAAGGGGGGTAGGGGGGATCAATCCCAAAAACCCCCCTTTTTTAAGGGGGGTAGGGGGGATCAATCTACCACAGGCCACGGATGGGCGCAGCAACGGGGGGGGTAGCCGTAGCGGGAGGCAGGGGATCAAAGGTAGAGGCCGGGCGTTCTGCCATGGACTCTTCCAATTGGGCCCACAGGGCAGCAGTGCGCTCTTCTAAAGGGGGGAGCATTTCCGGTGCATCGGTGTAGAACACGCCATAGTGGCGGGGGTTACTACATTCGGGGATGACATTATTCATGCACTCGAAACTGGTTCGTTCCTCTTTCATGTAATCCGGCATGGGGATGACATGATCTTCCGGCACTTCGTACATTTCGCCGCCGCAGTCCATGCTGGGGTTGTTGGCACAGATAAACCCGCTGCGGCTCAAACCATCTTCCGCCAAGTCATAGATCAGGTTGAGAGCAGAAATGGGATCATAATCGGCGGGATTCGTGCTTAACGTTTGCGCCGTCGCGTTGGGGGCAAAGGCAGCCACCCCAACCAAGCCAATCGTACCCAAAAATAAAGAATGTAAGCGCATTACCATTTACTCCTCGGAATGTTCACACCACAGGCAGGCGTGCCTGTGCTCATGGTTCAGTATATGCCAAGATTTCAGGGGGGATGAGTGACGGATCAACTTTCTTCTGGGGATCTAGGCCATTTGAAAGATAAACGTGACTTTATCTTCCTTGCCGAGGGCGATGCGATCGCCTCCCCGCAACCGATGGCGGTTCCCCGGCAGGAGCGGATTATGGTTAACGTAGGTGCCGTTAGAACTGCCCACATCTTCCACATAATAGATGCCCCCCTCAATGCGGATATCGGCATGAACCCGCGACACCACCGCCGAATCGGGGAAGCCAGAGACATCAATATCCGGGGGAATGGGGCCGCCGGGCTTACCAATGTGGATCACGGCTAAATGTTGGGGCAAGCTCAGTTCCGTATTGGTTTGGATATGGAGCAAGCTGGCGATTTGGACTTGCAGTTGGGTTTTAGCCGGGCTAGGGGCCGGTGTGGGTAAGGGGGGTGGGGTTTCGGCGGGAGCAACGGCGGTGGGTTCTGGAAGCTCAAAGGCGCTTTCGTCAAAGTCGATGGGGGGCGGAAAATCTGGCTGGGGAAAGTCTGGTTCCGGGAAATCCGGTAAAGGGGGAGGGGTGTTTTGAGGTTCATTCATGATGGCAGGCTCCGAAGCTTGGAGATGATGACCGCATTGCCCGCAAAAACTGGCATCGGACTGTACCGATGCGCCACAGTTCGGGCATTGGGTGGTGCTGGGTAAGGGCGTATAGCAGGATTCGCATTGGGTCGCCCCTTCAGGGTTTTGGTGGCTACAGTTAGGACAAACAATCATGGTCGGTGGTTAAGGAATGGGCAAACCCAGGGAGAGATTAGGGGCGGCAATGCACCACAATTACCGAAATTATTAATTTTAGGTCTGAGTTCTATTCCCCATGATAGAGGTTGCCTCTAAATCCCTTGGCTTTCCAGTTCTTCCCGTAAAAAAAGTTTAAGGAATCTTAGGCGATCGCCACCCCCGCCGCTGCGGCCTGATCCAATAGCCATCGGGCTTCCCCCTCCGGTTGAATCAGCCGTGAGGGGTATTGTTGAGCATCACCCTCGGGGGCAAAAACGGCGTTGAGGGCGGTTTGTTTGCTGGCTCCGGCGACGAGGAAGAGGATCAGCCGAGCGTGATTGAGGAGGGGGACGGTGAAGGTGAGCCGGGGCTGACCGTCTTTGTTGCCGACGGTAATCAGGCGATCGCCCACCCCCAACGCCGCAGTATGGGGAAATAAGGAAGCGGTATGGCCATCATCCCCCATTCCTAAAAGGATGATGTCAAAGCGGGGGACTGTACCGGGGGCCGTTTGGAAAAATTCCCGCAGTTGGGCCTCATGGCGATCGGCATCGGCCTGGGGATCCTCCCCTTGGGTGGGCATGGCGTGGATATTTGCCGGGGGGATGGGGACATGGTTGAGCCAAGCGGTGCGGGCCATGTTTTCGTTGCTGTCGGGATGGGTTGGAGGCACATAGCGCTCATCCCCCCAAAAAATATGGATTTTTTCCCAGGGGAGATCCCGCCGGGCGAGGGCTTCGTAAAGGGGTTTAGGCGTGCTGCCCCCAGCGAGGGCAATGGTGCAATAGTCCCGCTGGCTGAGGGTTTGGGTGATGCGATCGCCAATCAAATCCTCAGCACGGGCGACTAAGGCGGTTTTATCGGGCAAAACTTCAACGGTGCGGCTCATAGCAGTAACAACGAACAATAGCTCTAGGCTAGGGGTTCGAGTCCGGTGCGCAGCAAAAACCTTAGGGATTCTTCACAGGGGGGGAGCAATGAGGGGGCGATCGCCCTCCGCATCGGTATCGATCAATGGGGTAGGCCAAAGCCCCCCTCCCAAGTCTTCAGGACTATCGAGCCGGGACAGTGAGCAACAGTAAAACACACATTTTTAACAATACAAAAGAACCCATTGACAACCTAAATCCCACTCAATTCGGGCTAAACAGGGGTGTAGCTCCACCAATTTGTTGCTTTTTGGAAAATCTTCCGTCCATAGGCTGTCATTTTCAACTGAATTCACTACAATGGCTGACAGCCCAACCAAAATGAAAATCACATTAACGCTCAACGCACCATTAAAGCAGGACAAGTTCCAAGTAGAAGGTCAAAAACGTTACAGTTCGCAAAAATTTTCAACTTTGCTTATACCATCAGTCTGCATTGAGGTTGAAAGTTCGTGCTAATGTTCTCCCCCGATACTTGTGTTGGTCGTCGTGGACGCTGGCTTATCGGCCATGGACACGGATGACACTGTGCTGAACATGGCTCTGCAAGATCAATGGTGACGATGTTAAAGTGGTGGGCTGATTCTCTGAATTTGGTCGGTCTTAGTCCGGACAACTAGATTCAGAACTTTACTTATGACGATGTTCTGGTCTTGAACTGAAGGAGCAAGAGGAAAACAGCATGACTCAGGCGAACTACGATCTCGCAACCATTACCCAGCCCCAAAATGATTTGGAGTATCTCATTGATCAGGATGGAGAGGATACTCTGGTCAAGGTAGATGTTACCGAAGAGGAGGGGGCGAAACAAAAAAAAGGTGCCACTACCCGCCGTTTGGAACAGGCCCGTAAAAAACCCTATACGGAAGATTCCATTCGGATTTATCTCCAAGAAATTGGTCGAATTCGCCTGCTACGGGCTGAAGAAGAGATCGAGTTGGCCCGCAAAATTGCTGAGTTACTGGAATTCGAGCGGGTGCGCGATCGCATTCTCGAAGACAGTGGCAAGGAACCCACCCTCAAGGAGTGGGCGGCGGCCGTTGATCTCACCTATCCCGATTTTCGCCGTCGCCTCTTTATTGGCCGCCGTGCCAAAGACAAGATGGTGCAGTCGAACCTGAGATTGGTGGTGTCCATTGCCAAGAAATATATGAACCGGGGCCTCTCCTTCCAAGACCTGATCCAAGAGGGATCCTTAGGATTGATCCGGGCGGCGGAAAAATTTGACCACGCCAAGGGTTATAAGTTCTCCACCTATGCAACTTGGTGGATTCGCCAAGCGATTACAAGGGCGATCGCCGACCAATCCCGCACGATCCGTCTCCCCGTCCATCTTTACGAAACCATCTCCCGGATCAAAAAAACCACGAAAATCCTCTCCCAGGAAATGGGCCGCAAACCCACGGAAGAGGAAATCGCCACCCGCATGGAGATGACGATTGAAAAACTACGGTTCATCGCCAAATCCGCCCAGTTGCCCATCTCCCTCGAAACCCCCATCGGGAAAGAAGAAGATTCTCGCCTGGGGGATTTCATTGAGGCCGATGGGGAAACCCCAGAGGATCAAGTTTCTAAAAACCTACTGCGGGAAGACCTGGAAAGTGTCCTCGATACCCTTAGCCCCCGGGAGCGGGATGTGCTGCGATTGCGCTACGGTTTGGATGATGGCCGGATGAAAACCCTCGAAGAAATCGGCCAAATCTTCAACGTCACCCGCGAGCGCATTCGCCAAATCGAAGCCAAAGCCCTCCGCAAGCTCCGCCACCCCAACCGCAATAGTATTCTTAAGGAATATATTCGTTAAGAGATCCCCCCTGCCCCCCTTAAAAAGGGGGGTTCCGGATAACCCCCTTTTCAAGGGGGTCGGCGTAGCCGGGGGGATCGTGAGCCTCAGTGGGAAGAGAGATCCCCCCCTGCCCCCCCTTAAAAAGGGGGGGTTTTGCATTTAACCCCCTTAAAAAGGGGGGGTTTTGCATTTAACCCCCTTAAAAAGGGGGTCGGCGTAGCCGGGGGGATCTTGACAGCGGCGGCAAAACTGGCCAAAATGCAGAAAATCCCAACCTTCTCAGATTGGGATCAATAGACTGGTTAGAAATCGGAGTACTGAGTTGGTCGCACAATCTCAGTGCTCTGTTTTAATGTTGAGAGCGATTGAGCAGAGGCGGGATTACATCAAACCCCAAAAATGGAGGAGGCCTTTGCCGCTAGCCAGTTCGATCACCAAAGCGGTGACGAAACCAATCATTGCCAGGCGACCATTCCAGTTTTCTGCACCCGCGTTGAAGCCAAATTTAAACGTGCTGCGCTCTTGATTTTCCATGGTGTTACCTCGTAGATTGATTTGGGAGGGTAGGGTGTTGTTTGTAAACTACCTGTTACTCAATTTAACGAAAATTTACAAATTGTGCAATGCGATCGCCCCTGCCTGTCAGGGAACCTTAAAACCTCAGCCCATCATTGAGGGGCCAAGGGTCTGATAAAATAGTCAGTCTGTCTCTATTTAAAATTGGCTGGAGAATGATTTTATGGCTCGGATGTACTATGATGAAGATGCTAACCTTGATTTACTCCAAGGCAAAACCGTCGCCATCATCGGCTATGGCTCCCAAGGCCATGCCCATGCCCTCAACCTCAAAGAAAGCGGCGTAAATGTGATTGTTGGCCTCTATGCCGGCAGCCGCTCCACGGAAAAAGCCCAAGCCGCTGGTTTAACCGTCCATTCCGTGGCCGATGCTGCCGCCGCTGCGGACATGATCATGATTTTGCTCCCCGATGAAGTGCAAAAAGCGATCTACACCGCTGAAATTGCCCCCCATCTCACCGCCGGTAAAGTGTTGCTCTTTGCCCACGGATTTAATATTCATTTTGGCCAAGTTGTCCCCCCCAGTGATGTGGATGTGGTGATGGTGGCTCCTAAGGGGCCGGGGCATTTGGTGCGCCGTACCTATGAGCAAGGGGAAGGGGTTCCCGCTCTGTTTGCGGTGTATCAAGATGCCACGGGGCAGGCACGTGATCGCGCCATGGCCTACGCCAAAGGCATTGGCGGCACGCGGGCCGGCATTTTGGAAACCACATTCCGCGAAGAAACGGAAACTGATCTATTTGGGGAGCAAGTCGTGCTCTGTGGCGGTTTGAGTGCGCTGATCAAATCCGGGTTTGAAACCTTGGTGGAAGCGGGATATCAGCCGGAATTGGCCTATTTTGAATGTCTCCATGAAGTGAAGTTGATCGTTGATCTAATCGTCGAGGGCGGTTTAGCGAAAATGCGCGATAGCATTTCCAACACCGCTGAATATGGCGACCTCACCCGTGGCCCCCGCATCGTCACCGATGAAACCCGCGCCGAAATGCGCCAGATCCTCAAAGAAATCCAAAGCGGCCAATTTGCACGGGAATTCGTCCTCGAAAATCAAGCTGGTCGCCCCGGCTTCACCGCCATGCGCCGTCAAGAAGCGGAGCATACCATTGAAGAGGTAGGCAAAGATCTACGGGCAATGTTTAGCTGGTTGAAACAGAAATAAGCAGCAATTCACTTAATTTCAAAATAACTTGTAGGGTGGGCATTGCCCACCCTATTTTGTGCTTGATTGCTGATCATTTTGCAATTGGTGGCATTGGGGTTGATGTAGGAGCGTTGGCGTAAGCCTGCCGGATGCACAAAAATTTTTCGCCCCTACACCGCTCAACTTTATAATCGCATTGCTGATTAATTGCTTAACCCTTTAATCCAAGCTTTAACGAGATCAAGAATACTTGAACCGCCACGATAGAATACCCAAATCACCGAAATCATCACAACGGCAATGAGTGAACAAATGGTTGCCCCGATGCTGACAATCAGACCATCATCTTCAGATAAACCAATCGCCGTGAAGAAAATCCCCATTGCTGGCAATGTATTGGTTCCCGGAATCGGAATCATCATCGAAATGGCCATGAGGGCGATCGCTATCCCCACCAATAACCGCCCCGGCAATCCCTGACAGATAAATACAAAACGCGGCTTACTCACAGCTTCTAAACGTTTTAACCAAGGCACTCCTGCCTTGATAAATCGTTGTGCCAACGTTGTTTTAATCTGCCAATTGGCGACTCGTTGGGGGAGCCAAGGCCGTTGTGAGCCATAGATAAACTGAAGGGCGAGCAGAAAAATTACGACACCAAAAGGGGTAGAGTAGCCTGGAGCCGGTAGCGGCAGCGCTGAAGGCAAGGAAAGAATAGCCAGCAAAAACCCAAAACCCCGTTCACCAGCCAACATCAAAATATCATTAAGCTTTACCGTTGTATCGCGTTCTTCTTCAAAAAAATATCGATTTAATTCCACCGAAAGTTTGGCCATAAAAACCACAATTCCCCAGGAAACCTGAAAATTTTTCCCCAGCTAATATAACACTAATTTTGGTTTTCACAACGTTTTCCGAAGGGCTATTGATTCCCCTTATCGCCAAACCTTAGGGGTTATGAAGTGATGTTTCTGATAAATTTTCCCACCCGATCTACAAAAATTGCTGTCGATTCGTAGGGCAAAACATTACGGCCGGGGATGATCTCTCCTTCCCCTTGGGGTAGATGGTCTAAGTAGGCTTGGAGGCGATCGCCCGCTGCTTCCCGATAACCCCGGGTGACACTCGAAGCCCCTTCACCAAATAAAACGAGGGTGGGGCAGGGGATGGCGGCGATCGCCTCTCCATAATCCTGCCGCCAAAACCCCGATAAAAAGGCAAACACCGCATGACGGCTATTGAGATCCCGTGAGCCGCGATGGAGTTCATCGAGCCATTCTTGATCCACATCCGCCGGATTGCCAAACAGTTGCCGTTGGGAAAAGGAGCGGAGGAATTGCTCGCGGCGAGCATAGCGATAAAAGGCCGCCCCCGCTGGAGTATCAAACAGATTCCAAGCCAGTTTTTGTTGGCTGGGTTGGGTGGGGGTGGTGATTAACCGCCAAGCGGGGGGGCCTGACCAGACCATGCCCCGGATCAGTTCGGGAAAGCGGGCAACACAAGCCAGAGCGACGGGAGCGAGAGCGCCTTGGATCACCAAAACCACCGGCTCTTTAACAACGGTTTTCACAAAATGCTCCAACTGTGCGCCCCAATCATCGGGCTGATAGGCGGCTCTGGGCATTGAACTTGCCCCACAACCCAACAAATCAGGGTTATAAATCACAGTAGAGTTGCTCTGTTGAGACCATTGGGCAATGAACCGTTGCCAAAATTGCCGGGAGAGGCCCACACCGATGGGGTGAATCAACACAATTGGGGGGCCGCTAGCCGTTCCGGTGGGGGCGTGGCGATCATAGGCGCAACGGTAGGCTTGCCAGGGATAGAATTGGGGGGTGGACATGGGCGATCGCAATATGGGGTGATGATTAACAATAACAATGGCGAGAGGCGAAACGTTTTTCGCCCTCACCTTCGCTCCCATGGGGAAATTGTGTAACAATTTTAAACCCTAGCGAATTTCCTTGATCCTCTGTCTATGTCCCCGATTCGTTATCCCCTTGTTGAAACGTTCCATTCCCTCCAAGGCGAGGGGACTTGGACGGGGGCCAGTGCTTTTTTTATCCGCTTGGGGGGCTGTGATGTAGGTTGCCCTTGGTGTGATACCAAGGAATCTTGGCCCCTGAATCATCATCGGGAAGAAGCGATCGCCTCCCTCCTCATTGCCGCCCAAGCTGCCCAACCAGCCTTTGTGGTGATTACCGGGGGTGAACCCCTAATGCACGACCTCCAACCCCTTACCACCGCCCTCCAGGGCGCAAACCTGCGGGTTCACCTCGAAACCTCCGGAGCCTATCCCCTCAGCGGCGCGTTTGATTGGATCACCCTTTCCCCCAAACGGTTTAAGCCTCCTCAGCCTGGGATTTATGCCCAAGCCGATGAATTAAAAGTAGTGGTACAAAATGCCACCGATTTAGCCTGGGCTGAAGCCCAAGCCACCCAGGTTGCGCCCACCATGCCGGCCTATCTCCAACCGGAATGGCACAGCCCAGAAAGTCAAGGTTTAATTGTGGATTATGTGCGAGATCATCCCCGTTGGCGGTTGGGGCTACAAACCCACAAACTTTTAGGGGTACGCTAGGGGTTAAGGAAGACTGTGGCGGAAGCTTGGACGATTTATAAAGAATTTCGCTTTGAAGCGGCCCACCATTTGCCCCATCATGATGGCAAATGTCGGCGGCTCCATGGCCATAGCTGGATTGGGCGGGTCTATGTGAAGGGCGATCGCCTCATTACCACGGGCCCAAAAGCAGGTATGCTCCTCGACTTTCAAGATTTAAAGGCCTATCTAACCCCCCTTTTGGAGGATTATTTAGATCATCATTATTTGAACGAAACCACGGGCTTAGAAAATCCCACCAGCGAAGCCCTAGCGCGATGGATTTATGACTATTTTGCCCGTTTAGAACTGCCGGGTTTAGATGCGGTAGAAATCCGCGAAACCTGCACATCTGGCTGTCTATATCGCCCCGCAGATCAAGCTTAAGATCTGGCCAATTGTTGACAAAATTGTTGATGCTCTGCTGTCGCAATCCCTGCCTGTACTGTTGCCAACACCGCCGCTAAATCTCCCGCCAATAATGCCCTCCGATTGAGCCACAATCCTGGAAAAACCAACGACTTTAACACCCCCTCCTCCTCATCTTGGCTCACATATTCCCCACCCCGCAATTGATACCAATCCAAACCACCATCCTGCACCCGCCAAACTAAATACTCCTGAACACCATTTTCTCGGTAAACCTGAAATTTTTCATGAAGGTCATAGGAGGCGGTGCTGGCGGCAATTTCTACAATCAATTCCGGTGGGCCTTCTAAATAATCATCTACGCTGATCCGGGAGGTTCCCCCTTCGCGGCGGAGGAGGGCATCGGGCTGGGGTTCATTCTCTCCATCCAGGCGCACTGTCGCATTATCCGCCGCCATCACCCCAGGCGTGGCCGCCTCATACACACCAAGCCAAGTAATGATCCGACTATGGGGGTTGCCGTGTTGACGAATACGCAAGGGGGAAGCCATATAAACTCTGCCTGCAATCAGTTCTGCTTTTTTAACATGGGCCATGGCGGTGTAGCGTCGCTCAAATTCTGCACGGGTGAGGCGATCGCCATTTTCTAACGGGGGAGGGGTGAGGGTGTGCATGGGGAAGTGGGAAGTGGGAAGTAGGGGAAATCTACCCCCTGGATTGAGGGGGCAGGGGATCGGAGAAATTGGAGTTAGCCCTTGAGTTTTTGGGCCAGCATTTCGTTAGTAAGTTTGGGATCGGCGCGGCCACTGGTTTTTTGCATGATTTGCCCCATAAAGAAGCCTTGCAACTTCGTTTTACCGGCGCGGAATTGCTCCACCTTATCGGGATTGGCTGCCATTAATTCATCGATCATTGCTTCTAGTTCCCCCGTGTCGGAAATTTGCGTCATCCCCTTGCTGGCCACAAAATCCGCCACCGATGCCACGGTTTCTGTTAACAGTTCCGGGAGGATTTCCTTGGCAATTTTGCCGCTGATTGTACCTGCTTCGATCAGGTTCACCAATTCCGCTAAACCCGTCGGAGTGAGGGCAATTTCGGTAATCGCTTTTTTCTCGCTGTTGAGGTAGCCGGTGATGTCCCCCATTAACCAGTTGGTGATTTGTTTAACATCGGCCCCGGTGGCAATGGTGGCCTCAAAATAATTCGTCATTGCCCGGTCATCGGTAATCACCCGCACATCGTAGGGAGAAAGCCCTAAATCTGTCGTGTAACGGTGGCGCTTCTCAGCAGGCAACTCCGGCAACTCACTGCGCCATTGCTCCAACTGCACTGGGGAAACTTCAATGGGGGGCAAATCCGGCTCCGGGAAATAGCGATAATCGCTAGAGCCTTCTTTTTTGCGCATACTGATCGTCCGTTGGCTCCCCTCTTCCCATAGCCGCGTTTCTTGATAAAGGGGTTCACCGGCTTCGAGGGCTTTGGTTTGCCGCTCAATTTCGTAGTCGATCGCCTTATGAATCGCACTAAAGGAATTCATATTTTTAATCTCGATTTTCGTGCCAAATTCCTTTTGACCCACGGGGCGAATCGAGATATTTACATCGCAACGCAGGGAACCCTCCTGCATATTGCCATCGCTGATCCCCAAATAGCGGACAATCCGCCGCAATTCCTGGCCATATTCCGCCGCTTCAGCCCCACTGCGAATATCCGGCTCGGAGACAATTTCCAACAGGGGAACCCCTGCCCGGTTAAAATCGACGAGGGAATGAGTGGAACCGGAAAGGCGATCGCTCCCGGCATGAACCAATTTCCCCGCATCTTCCTCCATATGGAGGCGGGTAATCCCGATCTTCCTATGGCTGATCTCCTTTGTTTGGGGATCAATCACTTCAATATCGAGCCAACCATGCTCGGCAATGGGCAGATCGTATTGAGAAATTTGATAATTTTTCGGCAGGTCGGGATAAAAATATTGTTTACGATCAAACTTACTATAGGGGGCAATTTGGCAGTTAAGGGCCAGGCCCGCCTTCACCGCATATTCTAAAACCTTCTCATTCAAGACCGGCAACACCCCCGGATAACCGAGGCAAATGGGGGAAATATTGCTGTTGGGCGTTGCCCCAAATTCCGTCGATACCGGGCTGAAAATTTTGGTTTTCGTGTTCAGTTGGCAGTGGGTTTCTAAGCCGATCACTGCTTCGTATTTTGTCTGAGTCGCTGTAGCTGGCATAAAATTTGGTTTGGGTTCGAGTCGGCACTTCAGTTTTGCTGAAGGCTGCTCTCTATTCTAGCCTGTCTGTTCCTACCCGTTGCCACACTGCTGATTATGAAACAACCGTATTTGATCTCTCTAGAACCGGCCCGATCCAGTCACGATATTTTAGTCCTGATGGGGGGAGGGCATGAGGATGGGGTAGGGACAATGGGGGATCAAGCTTGGCGATCGCTCATTCGCGAATTGGGTTGGCAGGGGGCAATCTATCAACTGGCTTGGGATGAATCCCTCAACATTAGCCTAACGATGGTGGCGCAATTGGAGTCGGGGGAGGCGATCGCCCTCTGGAATCGTTGCCGCAACCAGTTCAAACGCATTGGCAAAAGTTTTTTACCAAAATTACTCTGGGAAATTGCCGCCACAAGGGTTTCTTTTTGGTCTTTTGGCCTCGGAACCCAAGTCGCCTACTACGGGATGCGGGAATGGTCAGAGGCGAAGATTGATCTCCAGGATGTGGTGATGTTAGGGGGGACGGTGCGCCGAGATGCGAGTAAAAATTGGCAACGGGCCACCCACAGTCTCCATGGACAATTGTTCAATTTTTACAATACTGAAGATCTCATGCTCCACCGTCTCAGTCATTTATTGGACTGGCAACAAAGCCCCTGCGGCATCAAGCCAATTCGCGAAATCTCCCCCCAAATTGTCAATATTGACGCAACGGTGCAGATGCAAACGGCGGTCTATTCCCCAGAGAATTGTCAGCGGGCATTGGCGGTATTGCGGGAAAGGTGGGAGTAGGGGCGAAGCAGGATCCCCCCTGCCCCCCTTAAAAAGGGGGGTTCAAAAGTACACTCCCTTGTTAAGGGGGTCGGCGTAGCCGGGGGGATCTTGAACATGACAACGAAGCAGGATCCCCCCTGCCCCCCTTAAAAAGGGGGGTTCAAAAGTACACCCCCTTGTTAAGGGGGTCGGCGTAGCCGGGGGGATCTCGAAGATTAGGCAAGAATGAAGCGTTCCAGGGCAACGGCTACGCCGTCGGCTTCAACATTGGGGGCAACCCAGGTGGCGATCGCCTGCACCGCTGGGGGCGCATCTCCCATGGCAATACCAATGCCAGCGGTTTGGAGCATATCGAAATCGTTGTAGTTATCACCAATGGCTAAGACTTGATCTAAGGGAATCCCGTAATGCTCTTGGGCTAAGTACCGTAGGGCTTGGCCTTTGCTGGCTTTGGGGTGGGTGAATTCGAGGAATAATGTCGGGGAGGATTGGGTGATGTAGAGTTCACTGGGTTGATAACGGCTTTGGGTTTGGGCTTTTAATGCATCCAAGCGGGCCGCATCGGGGCAAAGCATTAACAATTTCGTCAAAGGCCGATCCAGCATGGTGTGTAAATCCCCCACAGCCTGAGGCCGGATCGTGGAGCGGGAAACATACTCCTCCGTTTGGGCCGTGATTTCCCCCACATAAAGCTGATCATCGTGGTAAACGTGAACATCAAGGAGTGATCGCCACTCCGGTTCCGCCGCCAGATCCAACAACTCCGCAATCCGTTCCGGCGGCACAGCCCAATGGGCCAACCGTTCCCCCGTTTCCGGGTTGCCAATCCAAGCGCCGTTATAGGTAATCATCGGCTCGCGGCTGTTGATCTGACTGCGAAACTTGAGCGCCGAACAATACATTCGGCCCGTCGCGATCGCCACCTTCACCCCCTGAGCCTGCACCGCCGCGATCGCCTCCACCACCGCCGGCCGCACCTGGTTACTCACCCCAGCGATCGTCCCATCAATATCCAAAACCACCAACCGAATCCCCATCCCCTCACCCTCCTTCATAATTCCCCCTCTGTTGCCCGTTCCCTATTCCCCATCCCCCCCAAACCGCTGATTCAACTTCTTCACCGCCCAAGTGAGGATTGCCCCGGTAATTAAGAGGGCGATCGCCGGATTAAACAGCGGTTGCCAAAGGGAATACCACAGATCCCACCCCAAGGGCAGACCCGTGGAGCGGCCAATCAGGGCAATAGCAAACCAGATAAACCCCAACATCACCAGAAACACATCCACCATCAAAATCTTATCAATCCAATCCAAGACCTTCTGCATGATCGCCACCTCATCAATCCTTTCCTGATCATGCTACCGGAGCAGGGGCCTCTCAGGAGCATCCCCCTTTTGTCCCCTCACCCTAAATCCCTCTCCCAGAACGGGCGAGGGACTTTGAAATGTCGTCACCATCAACCCCGTTGCCCCGTAACGATATAGGCCACCCGTTGGCCGATATTCGTGGCATGGTCGGCCATCCGCTCAATATGGCGCATCGCCAACACCATCAACAAAATCGGCTCCACCACCCCTTGAATATCCCGCGCTTGGGCCAGGATTTGGTAGAGGCGATCGTAGGCATCATCAATGGTGTCATCCATCACCTTTAATTCTGCCCCTGCCCCCGGATCGAGATCCGCCAAGGCCACCAAGCTCACCGCCAACATACCTTGAGCCTGTTGGGACATCTGTTCGATTTCCCCTAAACAGGGGTGGGGCGGGTAGTTATAGAGCTTGATCGCCAATTCGGTGAGATCTTGGGCATAGTCGCCAATGCGCTCCAAATCCCGCACCAGTTGCATAAACGCACTGAGCAAGCGTAAATCCTGGGCCACCGGCCGCTGTAGCGTCATCAGTCGGGCGCATTCCAGTTCAATATCGCGATAGTAGCGGTCAATCTGCAATTCAATGGGGGCAAGGGCGGCGATCGCCTCACAATCCTGAGCAAACAACGCCTGATGACCTAAACGGCAGGACTGCTCCACCAACGTCCCCATCCGCAAAACCTCCTGACTCAACTGTTTCAAGGCCCTTTCCAGTTGGGTCGGGTGGGGGGAGGTGGAGGCAGAGGTAGATAGGGTCATGGGGCATTAGAGAGGTATTAAGTTGTGAAGCAGATTGACGTTGTTTCTATCCTAGACAAACCCTTCCGGTTTGAGATTAAGATTGGGTGAAGGTTGGCAGTTGAATTTGTAACCACGCCCCGCCGGTTTTGGGGTGGTTTTGAGCCGTAATTTTTCCCCCATGGGCGGCAATAATTTGCTGGACAATCGCTAAACCTAAGCCACTCCCTTGATTGGGGAGCGGGGAGTCTAAACCATCATTTCTTGAGCGTTGGCGGGAAGCATCCCCCCGATAGAGCCGTTCAAAAATTAACGGAAGCTCTGCTTCGCGAAAACCCAGACCGTGATCGATAATGTCAATTGTATGCCAGTTCTTTGGCTCTTTTGCTATTGTTATGATTCTTACCTGAATTTCTGCCCCTTCAGGACTGTGCTTAATCGCATTATCCAAGAGATTCAGTAAAACCTGAAGAAAGCGATCGCGATCCACCCAAATTTCCACCTTTTCCGGATCGTGATAACCCAACGTGATTGCTTTGCGGTCAGCGAGGGGCCCTAAGGTTTGCCAAACCATCTGGACAAGACTGGCAAAAGGGATGGCCTGGAGATTGAGCATTTCCCCCCCTTGGCTGGATAGACGGCTGAGATCCAGACAACTTTGAATTAACCCCATTAACCGTTTAATTTCCCGCAACATCTGCGTCACCCATTGTTTTTCGGGATTTTGCAAACGGGGCAGGAGGGTTTCCGCCACCAGTTGAATCGAAGTGAGGGGGGTGCGCAGTTCGTGGGTCAGGTCAGAAAAGGCGCGATCGCGGGCTTGGCGAGCCTCCACAATCGGCTGGCGATTTTCCACAAACACCCCCACATGATCATCGGGCAACAACAGCGTCGAAGCCCGCAGCGCGATCGCATAGGGGCTAGGAATCGCCGTTTCATCCTTGGCGATCGTCGTCGAACGATAAACCCAATCTAACTGTTGGGGTTGGCCCGTCCGCCGCGTCATCTCAATCAACTGATCCAACTCATAGGAACGCACCAACTCCAGCAACAACCGCACCTGACCCGATTGCCAGCGATTAATCTGCAAAATTTCCCGAGCAAGCGGATTACACCACAACAATTGATTAAGAGCATCCACCCGCAGATACCCCAAAGGCGCAACCTCCAAGATAATCGCCCACATCTGCCCCTGTTGTTGGCTAATGTATTGGGTTTTCAACAGTTCCTCAATGGAGCGACGCAGACGATACAGCGGATTTAACACCGAAGGATCTTGGAACTGAGCCGGGAGCTTGCGTAACAGCTGCTCCAGTTGTTGACGGAATTGGTAATGCTGCCAACCGCAGAGCATCAGCCCCACCAGCAACCCCAACAAAAACATAAGCACGAGGGACATAAGGCGGTTTTCAGCACATACGCAGATTTTAGACCCCATCTTAGTGAGATTTGGACGAGTTTGCTCCGCAATTTCACGGGAGGCTCCCAATTCTTCCCCCAGTTCTGATCCCAAGGGCCAGAGCTTCCTATAATTAAAACTCAGCAACCAGCAAGATACCGGGGTGACTCGCCCCAAGCTGCAAACCACAAGCTGCACATTCACAGAGGGAAACCGCCGATCTATGGCACAGATAGAAACAAGAACCGAACCCATGGTCTTGAACATGGGGCCTCACCATCCCTCGATGCACGGCGTTCTACGGTTAATCATGACCCTAGATGGGGAAGATGTCGTTGACTGTGAACCCGTGATCGGCTATCTCCATCGGGGCATGGAAAAAATCGCCGAAAACCGCTCTACCGTGATGTTTGTCCCCTACGTCAGCCGTTGGGACTATGCTGCCGGGATGTTCAACGAAGCGATCACCGTCAATGCTCCGGAAAAATTGGCGGATATTGAAGTTCCCCGCCGCGCCCAATACATCCGGGCGATCATGCTGGAACTGAACCGCATCGCCAACCATCTCCTCTGGCTTGGCCCCTTCCTCGCTGACGTGGGAGCGCAAACGCCATTCTTCTACATCTTCCGGGAACGGGAATTGATCTATGACCTGTGGGAAGCCGCTAGTGGGGCGCGGTTGATCAATAACAACTATTTCCGTGTCGGTGGCGTTGCGGTGGATCTGCCCTACGGATGGATTGATAAATGCCTTGATTTTTGTGATTATTTTCTGCCCAAGGTGGATGAATACGAAAAATTGATCACAAATAACCCGATTTTCCGCCGCCGGATTGAAGGCATCGGCACGATTAGTCGTGAGGATGCGATTAATTGGGGGCTATCGGGGCCGATGCTCCGGGGTTCGGGGGTGAAGTGGGATCTGCGGAAAGTGGATCACTACGAGTGCTATGACGATTTTGATTGGGAAGTCCAATGGGAAACCGCAGGGGACTGTATGGCTCGCTATTTGGTGCGGATTCGGGAAATGCGCGAATCAACGAAAATTATTCGCCAAGCCTGCGCGGGCATTCCCGGCGGCCCCTACGAAAACTTAGAGGCCAAGCGGATGATGGAGGGCCGCAAATCCGAATGGAATGGCTTTGATTATCAATATGTGGCCAAAAAAGTTGCCCCCACATTCAAGATCCCAGCGGGTGAGCATTATGTGCGCCTGGAAAGTGGGAAAGGGGAGTTAGGGGTGTTTATTGTCGGCAATGACAATATTTTCCCTTGGCGGTTCAAGGTGCGTCCGGCGGATTTCAACAATCTCCAAATTCTGCCCCAATTGCTCAAGGGGATGAAGGTGGCGGATATTATGGCGATCCTCGGCAGTATCGATGTGATCATGGGTTCTGTGGATCGTTAGATCCCTTCTGGTTCTTCTCGTTACTTGGCTCTGCCAAGTAACGCATCCCCGGAAGGCTTCGCCTCCACCAGGCGGCAGAGCCGCCTAGGTTCCATGCCACGGCAGAGCCATGGCACGAGGGTAAGGGGGGCAGGGGGGGGATCCGGGGGATCGTGTAACAATTCATAACGTTTAATGAACCCATGATTAACCTCCCCTAAAACCCTTGCTACACTGAATCACAACCTCGATCGCTGGCTTGACCGATTCTCGGTCATTTCCCGAAACATTAGCATTTCTCGTTTAATACTATGGTAACGACCGCTGAACGTCCTCAATTTGACGAAATTCGCCCAGGTGTTAAGTCTCCGGCGAAAGAAACCATCCTCACGCCCCGCTTCTACACCACAGACTTTGACGCGATGGCTGAGATGGATCTTTCCGTCAATGAAGCTGAACTCAGAGCCATTCTCGAAGAGTTCCGCGCTGACTACAACCAAAAGCACTTTGTGCGGGATGACCAGTTTACCCAAAGCTGGGATCACATTGATGGGGATCAACGCCGCTTGTTTGTGGAATTCCTCGAGCGGTCTTGCACGGCGGAATTCTCCGGCTTCCTGCTTTATAAGGAATTGGGCCGCCGCCTCAAAACCAAAAACCCCCTGTTGGCAGAGTGTTTTAACCTGATGTCCCGCGATGAGGCTCGCCATGCGGGTTTCTTGAACAAGGCGATGGCGGATTTTAATCTGTCCCTCGATTTGGGCTTCCTCACCAAGAGCCGTAAGTACACGTTCTTTAAGCCTAAGTTTATTTTCTACGCCACCTATCTCTCGGAAAAGATTGGTTACTGGCGCTATATCACGATCTATCGCCATTTGGAGCAGCACCCCGAAAACCGGATCTACCCGATTTTCAATTTCTTTGAGAACTGGTGCCAAGATGAGAACCGCCATGGGGATTTCTTTGATGCGCTGATGCAGGCGCAACCCAGTATCCTCAATGATTGGAAGGCGAAACTTTGGTGCCGTTTCTTCCTGTTGTCGGTGTTTGCGACGATGTATCTCAATGATGTGCAGCGGAAGGATTTCTATGCGGCATTGGGTTTGGATGCGCGGGAATATGACAAGCTCGTGATTGAGAAGACCAATGAGACGGCGGCGCGGGTGTTCCCGGTGATGCTGGATGTGAATAACCCGGAGTTCTATGCGGGGTTGGAGCGTTGTATTGAGAATAATGAGAAGCTGACGGCGATCGCCTCCTCTAACGCTCCCGGTTTGATCAAGTTCTTCCAAAAACTGCCCCACTACCTCAGCAATGGCGTAGAATTACTCAAACTCTACTTCATGAAGCCTTTGGATTCTGTGGCAACCATGGGCGTTGTCCGCTAGGGCAATCTTTTCAACCTTAATGATTCAACCTTAATGATTGATGATCCTCCCCATACGGGGGGGATTTTTTTAATGGGGAAAGAGGGAGGCGATCGCCACCTCCACCTCCGGCATTGCCAGGGGATGAACCACGTCCCCCGCTCCATAAATTTGCAAGAGTCGATAACCGTCTGCTTGGGGTTGCCGATAGGCCGTCACCTGCTGGCCATTGAGATCCACGAGCCACACTTCCGAGATCCCCCCTTGGGCATCGAGGGGAATTTTCACGGTGCGGTCGCTCTCTAAGGTCGTATCCGCCACCTCAATCAACAGCAGCACATCTGTGGGCCGGGGATGCCCTCCCTCATAGGCATCGGCACGGGGACGCAACAGGGTTAAATCTGGCTGGGGTTGGGAATAGTCATCTAAAGCAATGGGGTTTTGCGCATCCAACCAGGCCTGATCTTCGCCCACTTGGCGGCTGAGGATTTGCAACAAACGGCGCACAGCAGCGGCATGACGACGACCAATTTTTCCCATCTCAAAAATTTCTCCCGCCAATAACTCCACCCGTTCATCGGGGGAAAAAATACCCTGTTCGGCCATTTGGGCAAAGGTTTGGACGGTAAATTTTTTCCGCAATAAGGAGATCGCCATATTATTCCATGGGGACAACTTCAGCATTGAGTTGGCGTAATAAATCCGCCAATTGTTGATTGAGGGCCCCATAGTCCTCCCAACGGCCATTTTGGAGGGCTTCCTGGGATGCCTCATAGATTTGGAGGGCTTCTTGGGCAAGAGGTGAGAGGGAGGGCGATGGGGAGGGTTTGGGTTCCGCTGTCACTGTGGGATTGGCAACTCCAAACATCAATTCTAAAGACTCCTCCAGGGTTTCCGTCATAAAAATATCCTGGTCGTAGGCCACAATTACCCGCTTGAGTTCGGGCAATTGACTTTGATCACCCCGTAGATAGATTGGCTCTACATATAGCAATGAGTTTTCAATGGGAATCACTAATAAATCCCCACGAATGACCCGTGAGCCTTCCTGACTCCAGAGCGTGAGTTGTTGGGAAATTTCCGGATTTTGATCAATACGAGCCTCGATCTGCCGGGGGCCATAGATCAGTTCTTGCTTGGGAAATTCGTAGAGAATGGCCTCGCCATAGCGATCGCCATCGCACCGGGCCGCCAACCAAGCCACCATATTGTCGCGATTCAGTGGGGTAAAGGGCATAATCAGCAAAAATTCCGGCTCCGTCATCTCCGGCAACTTCATGACCACATAGTAAGGTTCCATCACCTCCTCTTTGTCCTCATACTTTTGGATTGGCAACCGCCAGAGGTCTTCTTGGTTGTAGAACACCTCCGCATTGGTCATGTGGTAGGACAAATACATTTGGGATTGGATGCGGAATAGATCCTCTGGATAGCGGAAATGGGCCCGCACCGCTGGGTCAATGGGGGCTGAACTGTTGGTAAACAGGCTGGGGTAGATTTTCTGATAGGTTTGCAGGATGGGATCTTGATCATCCACCACCAACAACTGCACCGTACCATCGTAGGCATCCACCACCACTTTCACGGAATTGCGAATGTAGTTAAAGGCGGGGCTAATGGGTTCGGCGTAGGGGAAGCGATCGCTAATCGTATAGGCATCCAGGAACCATTGGAGCCGGCCATTGGTGAGCACGAGGTAGGGATCTTCATCCAAACGCAGGAAGGGGGCCAACCGTTGGACGCGATCGCGCACTTGGCGATGGTAATGGATCCGAGCTTGGGGGGTGAAGTAGTTGGAAATGAGAATTCTCAGGTCACGGCGATCAAGGGCATAAAGCAAACGATGCCAAAGGGTAGGGATGGGGATCCCCCCCAAACCACTGTAACGATTGGCCGCATTTTCTTGACCCATGGGATAGTCAAACTCATCCGTCCCCATACTGGTGAAAATCAGTGAATCTGTGGCTTCCCCGTAGTAAATGCGGGGTTGCTCTAACACCAGATCAGTCTTAATCACTGGCGGAATATCTTGAATGAAAAATTCAGGCTGGCCTTGGGGCGTAATCCGATTCACGGGACTCATGGCTAAACCATAGCCGTGGGTATATTTCAGCCGTTGGTTAACCCAGGTTTTCGCCCGCTCCGGTACACGGTCATACTCCAGTTCCCTGGCGGAAAGCATCACCTGACGATAGTTCTGCTCAAGGGTGTAGCGATCGAGATCCACATCTTGAAAACTGTAGTACAGACGCAATTCCTGAACTTCTCGATAGGTGCTTAACAAGGGGCGGTAATCCCAAAGACGGATGTTGTCAATGGTGGCACGGTTGTCTTGGAGGACTTCCTGGGTGAGGGTGGGTTCTACGGGGTAAACCTGACGCTCAATACTGTTGAGGCCGTAGGCTTGGCGGGTAAACTCCAGATTGTATTCAATGTAGGGGGTTTCTTTGGTGAGTTCGTTGGGGCTGACGATCAACTGTTGCTCTAAAGCAGGAATGATGGGGAGTAAAAAGGCGATCGCCCCATAGCTGCCAATCACCCCCAGCGCGAAAACCACCCCATTGCGCCGCAACGACCAGCCCAATAGCCCCACCGCCACCGCCCCCAACAGGCTCAACGCCGCCAACACCCACAGGCCAGAATGGGCATCGGCATAACCGGCCCCAAACACCGCCCCCTCTGGGGAATAGAGCAGTTCAAACCGCGCCAGCCAATAGCTCCAGGCGATCAGCACCAGCAAGGCCATGGTGAGGATCGTCAGATGGGCCTTAGGACGGCCAATGATCAAATTTTGCCAACCCCGCCCCAGATCCAACGTCCCTTTAAAGACATAAACCGGGACTGTGGTTAATAAGCCAATGACCACGAGGTAGAGGAGCCAGTTTCTCACCAGATGGTAAAAGGGCAGCGTGAAGGTATAGAATCCCACATCCTGGCCAAAAATCGGATCAGTGATATTAAAGGGACTAGCATGATCAAAGCGTAGGATAATTTCCCAGGCGTTGAGAAACCCACTCGCACCACTCAGGGCCCAGAACACCGCTAACCCTACGGCGAAGAAGTTGATCATGCTTTGCACCGGCATCCCCTCCGGGGCAAAACCGGATTTGACGCGAAAAACACTGTAGCGGGTGAGATTGAGGGCGAGGCGGTAGTTGCCCCAACTGAAGAGGAAAAAGGCGATCGCCGAAATCCCCCAAGCGAGGGACTGCCCCACCGTCACCGTCACTAACACCCCCTGCTGCCCCAAACTGCCATACCACCACCATTCCGTAATCCAATGGATCAGGGGTGAAACGATCAGCAGCCCTCCCAAAAGGAGAGCCGCAAAAATGAGGGTTAATTTCGAGGATAAGCGCACAGTCCGGAGTCCCCAGGGGTGAAAGCTTTTCGATCTTAGCTCATCTCAAATCCGCTTAGTTCAGATATTGCGAGGCCCTAAGCTCCGTAGGGGCGAAAAATTTTTGTGCCTCCGGCAGGCTTACGCCAACGCCCCCACACCCCTCGATTCCACAAGGGGATTCCCGATCAATTTATTCAGAGGTTGAGGGCAGCATGAATCTGCTGGGCAGTTTCCGAGAGAGAACTACCACCACCGCAACGCCCAATAACCCCGCTCCGGCTCATTGGTTTCCACCTCAGTGGGCCAGGGCATCGGTTTGTAGGTTCTAAACAGGTGATCCCACCAATCGACCCCTAAACCAAAATTGTGCTCCCACATCCCATGTTTGTGGTGAATATAGTGGACGGGCATCTTCATCCAGAAGCATTTCGTTGGGTTTTCGTGCTGAAGTTGGTGGGCATAGGCAGAAAAAACCGCATAGGCTAGGGCCCCTAACAGCCATCCTAAACCGGCTTGCCAGGAGACCAAGAAGAAGGGCAGCATCGCTAAACTCGCCCCCTTAACGTAATCGAGGAATTCCCAGAGGACCCCTTGCCCCGTATTGCGGCGGTGATGATCCCGGTGGCGTTCACCGATCCGGGCGTTAGCGTGCATGAGGCGATGTATCCAATATTCAACAAAGCTGGAGAAAACAAAAGCACTGACGAAAAGCAGAATTGGTAACATAGATATTTTTCGCTGTGGGTCGTTAAATATTGTTTTGCCCCATTAAAGAGGGCTTAATCTAGGGCTAGGAGGGATTCAGGGACAGTCTGACCCCTGTCACTGCCTCCTTGAACCATTGCAACTAAAGTCTGCTATGATTCTAGCTCAAAGATTGTTACAAATTTTAACTAGGAGTATGGGATGGAACTGGCTCCAACGTTAACTGGTCATACCGTCCAAAATCAAGTTAGGGCAGTGGGGATTAATCCTCACTATTGGTATCCGGTCGCGTGGTCGTCACAACTGCGGCGGGGTAAGGTTTTGGCGGTACAGATTTGGGGGCGGGCGATCGCCCTTTTCCGGGATGACCAGGGCCAAGTTCACGGTCTTGAGGATAGCTGTCCCCATAAGGGGGTGGCGCTCCACAAGGGCGAAGTCCAAGGCCAAAACTTAACGTGTCCCTACCACGGTTGGCAGTTTGCCCCCGATGGCCACTGTGTCACCATCCCCTACTTTCCCCCGGAGCAAAAGCTCCCCTGTGTTCAGGCGCGTCGCTACCCTGTCCAAGACCAATACGGTATGCTCTGGGTGTTTCCCGGCGATGCGGAGCGGGCCCCCACCGTTCCCCTGCCCTCAGTACCAGAATACGATGACCCCCAGTGGTTAATGGTCGCCATTCCGGGCCAGTTCAATGCTCATTTTTCCATTTGTAATGAGAACACAATGGATGTGTTTCATGGCTTTCTGCATCGAGACTTACAGGGGTGGTTTAATCCCAAACTGCTTCAACTGCGCCAATCAGACAACTGGGTGGAGGCAGATTACCAGGTGTCGTATCAGGGCTGGCTGAGTCAGTTTTTAGGGATGGGGCGCAGGGGCGATCGCGTGACGACGCGCACCATTTCGATCCAATACCGCTACCCCCACTATGCAAATAGTCTAGAGGGGGTATCGAAGATGTATTTGATGCGTTTACCTGTTTCTGCCACCGAAACCCGCTCATTCACATTATTATTCTTGAAAATCCGCTTACCTCAAATCCTGATTAAGATGATCCGACCCTGGTTGTCTCGCGTCATTTGGAGATTTCTGTTCAAACCCTTTCTCGATCAAGATGTCGAAATGATCGAAAGCGAGCAACAAACCTATTGCCATAATCCCCAGCGTCACTATGTTGAAGTGAACCCGGCGATTATTGCCCTCCAGCGGGTCATGCTCAAACAAGCCTACGGCGCAGATTTTCATCCTGCTTTGCCTTCCCCATCCCCGGATGCTACATCATCGGTAGCGATCCCGTCCCGCTGAATTCTGCCCATTGTCCTATCTAGTTCTCAGTTTCCTAAGGAGTGAACGGTGCAAGTTGTTAAAGAGTATATGCAAGGGCTGTACGATAGCGGCCTTTATCCGGAAAAGTTTATTTGTCATCAAAAACGCGGCAATATTGTCGAACTTGAAGAAGCTTCGACGGGCCTGCGCCGCACGGTTTTGACCTTCTGCACCAATGATGTGCTGGGGATGGTGCAATCGGAAGCGGTGCGCCAAGCGGCTGTTGATGCGATCATGCAGTACGGTACATCCAATAGTTCCTGCTCGGTGCTCAGTGGTCGCATTGATCTCCATCGCCAACTGGAACAGGAAATTTCCGCCTTTAAGGATCTCCCCCATACCCAATTATTTTTAAATGCTTGGATGGCAATGCAGGCCTTGATGGATGGTTTCTGTCATTTAGCCATGCCGGTGCCGGGGTTCCAAAATACGCGCCAGACGTTGATTCTCACCGATGTGCTCAACCATGGCTGTATTGTGTCAGCGGTGGTCAATGCCGATAACCGCTCCGGAAAGGTGTTTAGCTATAGCCCCGATGTGCGGGTGAAACCTTACCGCCATTGCGATATGGCAGATCTCTCCCGTAAATTGCGCCGTTATGCGAAACCGGGCGATCGCATTCTCGTCGTCTCCGATGCGGTGTTTTCCATGGATGGGGATTTAGTCCCCCTGCCGGAAATGATTGAGGTGATGGCCCCCTATCCCGGCAGCGTGATTGTCATGGATGAAGCCCATGCCAGCGGCGCATTGGGAGCCACAGGGCGAGGCATTTATGAACATTTCGGCATCACCCCCCAAATGGTTTTGGATCGGGGTCTTGTGCCATTGATCATGACCACCTTCTCTAAATTTGCCGCCTCCGCCGGAGCCGCCATCAGTAGCCACAGCCGGGAATTGATCGATCTCCTCGATGTTTCCCCCACCTCCATCGGCACCATTTCCCTGCCGCCGCCAGTCACCGCCGCCGCCTTGGAAAGTATTCGTCAGGTGCGCCAACGGCCCGAATTGGTGCAGCGTTTACAGGCCAATAGCCGTTATTTGCGATCGCGCCTCATTGAGCATGAATTCGACCCCATCGGCGAAACCAACGTCGTGCCGGTGATTCTGCCTCCAGAACTAGAGCCGAAGGCCTTTGCCCGTCGCCTCATGGTGGAGCATGGCATTTGGGTATCGCCCATTTGGTTCATTGCCAAGCCCCGCCTGCGGATTACCGCCAATGCCCTCCACACCACCGAAGACATTGATCAACTGGTGGCAGCGATGGTGGAAACCCGCGAAGCCCTCTACCCCGTGAAAACAGCTACCCTCACGGCTTAACCCACAATCGCCAATTTGGTATAGGGCTACTCATCGGTAGCCCTATTTTTATTTCAAGATAAAGAATCACAAGAAATTGGCAGTGGGCCGAATTGAGACTGTTATAGTTGAGAAAGAAGCAAGTTTGGGGTGCGTTCCAACTTGGAAACCTCCCTGGGGATCATGGGTGCTCGACAAAATTGTGGTTGAGGGTAAGGAGAGCTTGCGCCTGTGGGTGAAAGTGGTCACTTTCCCCAAGACCACTGGCCTAACCTCAACATTTGCTCTGTTTGTGCTGAAGTGGAAATAACTATGTTCTCCCAACTGCTCCCGGTTCAACCTGTGTTCGCTCAGGAGTCAGCGGCTCCAGCCCCAGACCCAGCAGTCCCAAGCCCAGCGGCAGAGGGTGGCGGGGGTAGTTTGATTTGGATTGGGACAACGGTTGTCCTCATCCTGGTATTGGCGGGGGGGGTAGCTTATACCAAGATCAATATTTACGACAAGTTCCAAAAAGACCTCAAGTTTGAGCGCTACAAAGCCCAGGATTTACAAAAACGGCTGAAGCTGGCGCTGAAAACGATTCAAAAAATGGAGGCCAACCCGGATCTCATCCACTCTCGGGAGTTTAACCTCGATTATTTGCGGTTGCGGATGGATGAAGAGGTGTTCCATTATGCGATTGTTAACCAGATTAAAATTCGGGTTAAACAGTTGATTAGTGTGGCGCTGCGCCCCAGTACGGCAACCCATCAGGTGGGGATCGCCAATACGGGAGGCCGTCAGGTGGATGAAACCTTTGATGTCACCTATGAAACGGAAACCCGGGGCAAACGGACGAAACGGGTCTTGTTCCGCACTCAAATTAAGCTGACGAAACTGCCGACCCAATCGACATCAACGACGATTAACCAAATTATTGATTGTATTGAAAAATTCCTCAGCCCCAATGAGGATCATGATAACTGGCAACCCACGATTCAGGGCCGGGTGGCCAAAATGGATTGGGATCAAAAGGCGAAACCCACACCGCTGTTGGTATTGGAACAGTCCGGGGATGGGGTGAATGTCAGTTTTCGGACGAATCCGAACCGACGGGCAGATGCACCGCCGCCTGCGCCGCCTAAAACCAGTGGAACTCCGAAGCGGCGATCGCCCCCTGCCGATGCCGCAGCCAAACCCGCCCCTGGGGGAGCAGCTAAAGCTCCGCCTAAATCGCCAAGGGGTGGATCTTCGGCGAAACGATGAGGGGGGATGGGGAATAGGGAATAGGGAATAGGGAATAGGGAATAGGGAATAGGAAATAGGGAATAGGGAATAGGGAATAGGGAATAGGGAATAGGGAATAGGGAATAGGGAATAGGGAATAGGGAATAGGGAATAGGGAATAGTTTAGGTGGTGGCGTGGGCCCGATCGCTCACTTCTTTGAGGTGGCCATCTTCGAGGTGGACGAGGCGATCAGCAATATCGAGGATGCGATTATCGTGGGTGACGATCAGGCTGGCACAGCCTTGTTCTTTGGCTAATTGTTGAATTAATTCCACGACGGCCCGGCCTGATTGACTATCGAGGGCGGCGGTGGGTTCGTCGGCGAGGATCATTTTGGGATGGCTGACGAGGGCGCGGGCGATCGCCACCCGCTGTTTTTGCCCCCCGGACATTTGGGCGGGATAATAATCAATATGATCCCCCAACCCTACGGCGGTTAACATCGCTGCTGCCTGGGCCTGGGCTTGGCGATGGCTGACGGGGTGGAGTTCGGCGGCCATTTGGACATTTTGGCGGGCGGTGAGGGAGTTGAGCAGGTTGTGACCCTGAAAAATGTAGCCGATATTGCGCCGTAGTCGTACCAATTCCCCTTTAGAAGCAGAAACCAATTCTTGGCCCAAAACCCGCAGTTGCCCCTCTTGAGCCGAGCGCAACGCCCCCATCAGGGTGAGTAATGTCGTTTTCCCCGAACCGGAGGGGCCTTTCATCAACACCACTTCCCCCGCCGTGAGGTGAAAGTTAATGTTAAACAGGATCTGCTTACGCAGCGCACCTGTGCCGTAGTAGTGGTTAAGACGACGAATCGCAACAACTTCATCCATATCCATAGGTTTTACAGCTTGTTCGATATTCACTACAGCCCCTCACCCTAAATCCCTCTCCCAAAAAGGGAGAGGGACTTTAAGGATATTTTTGAATGGGTGAACAAAGCTATATCTGTTTCCATTAAAACCCCATTGCCCGCTCCCCATTCCCCATTTCCCTAAAAAATATCCGCCGGATCAGCCGCACTCAATTTCCGCATGGCGATCGCCCCCGACCCCACACACATCACCACTGTTAAAACTAACACAGTGGTTGCTTTGCCCAAGGTCATGGCCATGGGTAGGCTGGTGGCTTGGGCGGTGAGGACATAAAGAATGCTGGAAATGCCCAAACCGGGGGCATAGCCAATCACCGCCAGGATTAAGGCCTGTTGAAACACCACCCCCAAAAGGTAGCGATCGCCATAGCCCATGGCCTTCAACGTCGCGTATTCCGGCAGGTGATCCGCCACATCGGTATAGAGGATCTGGTAAACAATCACAATCCCGACAATAAACCCCATCCCCGCCCCAAGGCTAAAAATAAACCCGATGGCGGTGGCGGTTTGCCAATAGTTTTTTTCAAAATCAATAAACTCCTGACGGGACATCACCATCACATCATTGGGCAAGAGGGTTTTTAATTGGGCAATGACCAGCTCCGGCTCTAGCCCCGGATCCAAAACAATCACTCCCATATCAATCACCCCCCGCTGCCGACTGGGAAAAATATTTAAAAACGTCTGGTCACTAACGAGAATATTGCCATCGGCCCCAAAGGAAGCCCCTAATTCAAACAACTCCAACACCGTCAGCCGTTGCCCCCCCGCTTCTGTTTCGACTAATTTCCCCGCTGCGAACCAATCGGCAACCGGGCCGAACTCCGGACGGGAGAGGCGATCGAACAATATGCCATTTTCCCGTTTAATCCGGTGCTGATGTTCCGTGAGGCCGGGAAAATCGAGGACATCATCGACGGGATTGATGCCAATGGCCATGATCGCCCGTGTTGCCTTGGTTTCGGGGTTTTTCCAGAGGGCAAAGTCGAGATAGATCGGGTAAATCGCTTCAACCCCCTCCACGCCCAAACTTTGGTAGAGACGGCGTTGGGAAAAGGAAGACATGGCAATTAAGGCGGTGGACTCTGGACTCATTAAAAACACATCCCCCTTAACGCGGCGATGGAGGACGACGGCACTTTCAAAGAGGGCATCCCGAAAACCAAACTGCATAAACATCAACAAATTGGCAAAGCTAATCCCCGCCATGGCGACGAGGAGGCGAATCCGT
Source organism: Spirulina sp. CCNP1310 (assembly GCF_034932185.1). NCBI lineage: Bacteria > Bacillati > Cyanobacteriota > Cyanophyceae > Spirulinales > Spirulinaceae > Spirulina > Spirulina sp. CCNP1310. The sequence continues at coordinate 87,032 of NZ_JAYGHW010000001.1, forward strand.
TCATGGGAGAGTTGGAGCCAGGCCAGGGGGGTTTTCATGGGGTGGAGGAGCGATGAATTTGGGCAATGACTTTGGCATTGGTGAGGCTCGCCACCACTTGACTATCGGCGGCACTGAGTAAAATTTCCACTTCCACCACCCGCACATCCACATCGGCGGCGGGGTTGGTATCGAGGACGGCACGGCGACCCACCTGACGGCCAATTTTAGCCACTCGGCCTTCGAGGGCTTCACTAAATGTGTTGTTTTCGCTGGTGATCGTTGCTTTTTGGTTGAGGGTGATTTGGGTAATTTCGCTTTCGTAAACTTCGGCAACGACGACCATTTGATCGGTGCGCCCCAGGTCGAGAATGCCGCTGCCGCCCTCTATGGTTTCCCCCGGTCGGGCATGGATTTTCAAAACTTGGCCGGTAATGGGCGATCGCACAATCCCCAATTCTAAATCTGTCACCGCTTGGCGTACTTGGGCTTCCGCTTGCCCCACCTGGGCGCGGGCTTGGGCCACATCCACGGGGCGCACCTCGGCAATGCGATCTCGATCCGCCTCGGCTTCCCGGATCTGTTGGCTGAGGGTGTTGTCAATTTCTTGGGCGGCCGCCACGGCTTCCGCCAGTTCCTTTTGGGCAGTAATCCAGTCTAACTGCCGTTGATCCCGCTGGGAAGCAGAAACCACACCATTGTTATAGAGGGATTGATAGCGGTTGTATTCCGCTTGGGCGGTGTTGAGGGCCGCTTGCAGGCGTTCCGCTGTGGCTTGGTTGGTGCGCCGCTGTCCCTGCTGTTGGCTGATTAACGTGGCGATCCGGGCTTCAGCGGCTTGGATTTCCCCCTGCTTGGCCCCCGCTTCAACAATATTGAGGGCGGCTTCGGCAACGGTTAACTCCCGGCGGGCGGTTTCTAAGGCGGCTTGGAGGCGTTCGTAATTATCCAGTTGGGCGATGATTTGATCGACGGCAACGCGATCGCCCTCCTCCACCAGTAGCCGCTCCACTTTTGCCCCCCCCAAAGCCGGGGGCGCAGAAACAGCAATCACTTGGCCCAAAGGTTCAATGCGACCGAGGGCGGTAATATCGGGGGCGGGAGCGATGGCCGGCGCTGTCGCTTCAGAAACTTCCGCCGTGGGTTCCTTCAGCAAGGTCAAAGCATACACCACACTTCCCCCCAAAATAGCCAACCCCAACAGCACCAAACCGATGAGATTTTTACGCCGTTTTAACTCGGAAATAACTGTCCTGCCGTTCACAAAGTCCTTGTTAATCTCCTTGCCCTGTTCATTCTAGGGGAAAAAGAAAGGGGGCGATCGCCCCCTTGCTCAAATCATCACTAATCAATTACCGACGCAGCATCCCTAGACATCGTAGTAGAGCATAAACTCATAGGGATGGGGCCGGAGGCGCATCGGGTTGATTTCCGCATCGATCTTGTAAGCAATCCAGTTTTCAATGAAATCTGAACTCAATACACCAGTGCTAGTCAAGAACTCTTGATCATTCTTGAGGGCTTCGAGGGCCTCCTCCAAAGAACCGGGCGTACTGGGAATCTTGCTCAACTCTTCCGGGCTGAGATCATAGATATCCACATCCAAGGGAGAACCGGGATCGATTTGGTTCTTAATCCCATCAATCCCCGCCAACAGCATCACCGCAAAGGCAATATAAGGGTTAGCCGTGGCATCGGGGCAACGGAATTCCAACCGTTTGGCCTTGGGGTTGGGGCCAGATAACGGAATCCGCACCGAAGCCGAGCGGTTCCCTTGGGAATAGGCCAAGTTCACCGGAGCTTCAAAACCCGGAACCAAACGCTTGTAGGAGTTCACCGAAGGGTTCGTGAAGGCCAAGATCGCCGGAGCGTGCTTGAGAATCCCACCGATATACCACAACGCCGTTTGGCTCAGGTTGGCATAACCTTCATCACTCCAGAACGTCGGCTCACCATTACTCCAGATGGATTGGTGGGTATGCATCCCCGAACCATTGTCGTTAAACAAGGGCTTGGGCATAAACGTCGCCGTTTTGCCGTACTTCTTGGCAACATTTTTGACCACATACTTATAGATCATCAAATCGTCGGCGGCTTGGATCATCGTGTTGAACCGCACCCCTAACTCGTTTTGTCCCCCCGTTGCCACTTCATGGTGGTGTTTCTCAATGGGGACATTGCAAGCCTTCATCGTCAGCAGCATTTCCGTGCGGATATCCTGCATCGTATCCGTGGGCGCAACGGGGAAATAGGCTTCCTTGTACCGAGGTTTGTAGCCAAGGTTGCCCCCCGCCTCTTCCCGGCCAGAGTTCCAACGGCCTTCGATGCTGTCAACGTGGTAGTAGCCTTCGTGCTCGTTTTGGTCAAACCGCACATCATCGAAGAGGAAAAATTCCGCTTCAGGGCCAAAGTAAGCCGTATCGCCTAGCCCCGTGGTTTTGAGATAATCCACAGCTTTTTGGGCGATGCTGCGGGGGTCACGGTTGTACCATTCGCCCGTGCGGGGTTCCTTGATGCTGCAAATCATGCTCAAGGTTTTTTCTTTGTAGAAGGGATCGATCCAGGCCGTTTTGGGGTCGGGAACCATGGACATATCCGATTCGTTGATGGCTTTCCAGCCGCGAATGCTTGACCCATCAAAGGCGACACCATCTACAAAAGAGGCTTCATCGATCTGGTTTTGGTAAAACGAGCAATGTTGCCAGGTTCCCGGCAGGTCAACAAACTTCAAGTCGATGATTTCGATGCCCTCATCTTGAATCATCTGCAATACTTCTTGCGGTGTCTCTGGCATAAAGTGACTCCTTCTTCGGTTGTTCCGCCTATGTAGATCATCGAAACATCCTAGAAAGCGACTCGATCAGCAGTTGTATTCAGTGTTACAGAATTCAAGGCCGTTGGTTAAATCATTCAAAAAATTGCCGGCCGCTTTGGCCCCCCTAACTGGGGGCCAAGGAGACTTCTTCTTAACAATTCGCAATATTAAGTGATATTTCATGAAGAAATATATCAATTGTGAGCCTCAGGCCGATTCTCTTGGCGGGGACTGGTTCAGACTGGCCGGTGCTGTGGCATGATGATGCCTTGGTGGGGCCGGATTAAGCTTGCAATCGGCTACCCGTAACAATATTAATAAGATGATTGATTTGGGAGCGCAGTTTCGATGAAAGATGCAGTAACCAGCTTAATAAGAAATTATGATGTGAGCGGCCGTTACTTTGACCGGGCCGCCATGGATGCTTTGCAGTCCTATTTCAAATCCGGCAATGACCGGATTGCGGTGGCGACGATGGTGACAGGTAATGCTGCCGCGATTGTCAAGACCGCTGGGGCGACGCTGTTTGAGACCGTGCCGGAATTACTCCGTCCCGGTGGCAATGCCTATACGACCCGTCGCTATTCTGCCTGTTTGCGGGATATGGACTATTACCTCCGCTATGCCAGTTATGCCTTGGTTGCCGGTGATACTAATGTCCTTGATGAGCGGGTTTTACAGGGGTTGCGGGAAACCTATAACTCTTTAGGGGTTCCGATTGGCCCGACGGTGATGGGGATTCAAATTATGAAGGATGTGGTGAAAGCCATCGCCATGGAAGCGGGGATCGCGGATGTGGGTTTCATTGATGCGCCCTTTGATCATCTGGCGCGGGATCTGGGCGAGAAGAATCTCTAGCCCGTTGGCGTATGATTAGGTAATTGGGGCGCGATCGCATCTTCTTCTTGAAGGGCGATCGCGCCTTTACTTTTGGGTTGGGTAGCCGATGGAGGGGTTATGGAGCCGTTAAATTTATGGGATCAGATTATCGCCCGCAGTGAGGCCGCGTTGCAGATCGGGGCGCTGCAACCGATTCCCACCACCTGGGATTTTATTGAGCAGGAGGGTTTGGGGTTTTTGGTGCGGGCCTTGGCGAATTTAGTCCGGAAGGAAACCCAAGGGGCGATGAAGCGATCGCAGCAGCCCAACTTTAACCCCTTTCTCCCCTACGAAGCGGATTTATTTGTGGCGGATCTCTCCCCTAGCCATATTTGTTTGTTGAATAAATTTAATGTGGTGGATCACCACAGTTTGATTGTGACGCGGGGTTTTGAGTCCCAAGATGATTGGTTAACCCTGGGGGATTTTGCGGCGGTGGCGGCGGGGTTGGCAGAAATTGACGGGTTAGCATTTTATAACGGTGGGACGGCGGCGGGAGCCAGTCAGCCCCATAAGCATTTGCAGTTAGTGCCGTTACCTTTGTTGCCGCCGGGTCATGATTTGCCCTTAGATGTGGCGATCGCCGCCATCTCTGACCCCACTGCCCCCAACCCGATCCCCCATTTTCCCTTCCGCCACAGTTTCGCCCCCCTCAAACCGGGGGCCACTGCGGCGGAACTGTGGGCCTGTTATGGCCAATTGCTGACCCAAGCGGGCATTGATTATCAGGGAACCCGCCAAACTGCCCCCTATAACTGGTTAATGACGCGGCGGTGGATGGTGGTGATTCCGCGATCGCAGGATGAATACGCCGGCATCTCCGTTAATTCCCTCGGTTTTGCCGGGACATTATTCGTCAAAAATGCCACCCAGCAACAGCAACTCGCCCAAATCGGCCCCCTCTCTCTCCTCACCCAAGTGGCGATCGCCCGCTAACTTTCCCCAGGTTGTGGAAAAACACCAGGTATTTTCCACAGGTTTTCCACAGATGGAACGATTTTGTCTGTTTAACATTCTGATTGGATCCACCAATTGCACCAATCTGTACAGACTATTAATTTTTGTTAAACTGGGAAGCAATGTAATACAATCTTAGGTTTTTGCCATTTCTGCACAACGCGCAACTAGCCTTCTTAGCAAGTGGACGGATTTCTGTATGACCCAGTTTTTAACACTGACCCCCCATCCGGCTCAGGATCTCCAAACGCTCCAAACCGTTTGGCGTGATCTCAATGCAGAGAGTTGTCCCCATCACTACAATTTTCACCTTCACAGTCGTAGCTCTGATGGCCAACTGATGCCGGAAGATCTGATCGCCCAAGCGGTGCGCATTGGCCTCAAGGGCATGGCGATCACCGACCACCACACCGTTGAGGGCTATTACCGCGCCCAAGCCTGGCTCGCTGCCCAAGCTTTGCCCCATGCCCCCCAACTCTGGACAGGGGTAGAAATCACGACCCAAGTTTATGATACTGATGTACATATTTTGGGCTATGGGTTTGATCCGGCAGGGGGGGCGATCGCCCGTTATTTAACGGGAGAAAGCCCGACGGGAGCCATGGCCCAGGGGCCGATGGTGATTAATGCCATCCATCAAGCGGGGGGGTTAGCGGTTTTAGCCCACCCGGAACGTTACCGTCGCCCGGCGGCGGAGTTAATCCCCATCTTGGCGCAATGGGGCATTGATGGAGTGGAAACCTATTACAGTTATCGCAAAAGCAATCCTTGGCAAGCGAGTCCGGTGGAAACAGCCCAAGTGAAGGCATTGGCGGAGCAATTCAACCTCTTCCAAACCTGCGGCACTGACACCCACGGCGTAGATCTATTATTGCGTCTCTAATTCCTCCGAAACCGGGTTTTTGCGAGGGTCTTGGCTGATTATTCACCAACCTCGCAACCCGGTTTCTCGGCTTTAAATGTAACGAAAGATGTAGAGCAGGCTTTGTCTACCTGCATTTTTGGGTTGAGGGGATTCAATATGTATCCCTTAGCTTGTTCTGCGATAGGCTAAAGGGAAGAATCTTTGGCTCGGTTTACCATCCATGCCCCTCGACCCTGCTTTTCTTAACATCCTGCTCGGTTTGGCGATCACCATCCCGATCCTGTGTTGGTTGATTAACCAACTTCCGCCGCTGCAAGATGTACCGGGGAAAACTCCCGTGATTATCGCCAACATTCTGGCCTTATTGATCATCGTTGCCCAACTTAATTGGGTGTTACCAGACAACCCTGAACCCCACCACCTCCAAACCCAACAAGTTCTAGACTGGCTGAAGCTGCCCTGTTATGTAATTTTCACCAGCAGCATTTTGTATTTGGGGGGGATGGTTTGGGGGCAACGCCAAAACAGGCTAGTGGCCTCTTATTCCACCCAGCAACTTTTAGAATACCGGAGAAAACTCCTCAGCAGCGAACAAAAGAACGTCACAGCACGTTTAGCAGATACCCTACACCAGCAAGAATTAATTCATTTAGTGGCTGAAGCCCAACCGGAACAGGTGGGAAAACCATCGCCATTGGCTCCGTCATCGCCGGAAAAGCCTTCTTTCTGGCAAAAACTACCTGATTTGATCTTTCGGCGGGAAAAAATGGCGGAAGAGGGGAAACCGATTCGCGAGGTTTTTGAGGAGTCTGGGCAAAGGCTGTTAATTTTAGGAGATCCGGGTGCTGGGAAGACGACGTTATTGCTGGATTTGGCGCGAGCATTAATGATAGATGCTCAACAAAATTCTGATCGTTCTTTACCTGTTATTTTTGAGCTTTCTGCTTGGAAAGAGGATAAACAATCGATTGCTGATTGGTTAGCCACAGACCTTCAAGATCGCTACAATATCCCCCTAGATATGACGAAAAGTTGGCTGGAACAAGGACAATTATTGCCTTTATTAGATGGTTTAGATGAATTAGGCTTAGTTCGTCAGCAAGCTTGTATTGAACAACTCAATGAGTTTTTTCGCTTAAATGGAGGAGTATTTTCTGTTGTAGTCTGTTGTCGTCATGAGGAATATTTAGCGGGTGATAGGATCTTTTTTGGGTTGCGTGGGGCAGTTTGCTTACAACCACTAACGGATGGACAAATTGAAGCCCATTTGCGCCGTTTAAAGTATGACGATCTTTGGGCAGATATCCAAAAGGATGAAGATGGATTATTAGCATTGGCTCGAATTCCCTTGTTTTTACACTTAATTCCGGTAGCTTATTCTGAAGGAATTCCACAGGGAAGGCGGCAGGCTCAAGATTTGGCGTTATATCAAAGGCAGGTACGAGGGCAGTTGTTTGATGCCTATATTGACCGGAAGTTAATGGAACACTGGGGGAAAAATCAGGGAGCAAGTCACAAGTTAATTATGGCAAAAATTGGTAAAAGTAAATGCTATCTTTCTTGGTTGGCACGGCAGTTAAAGAAGCAGAATCAAACTGAGTTTTTGCTAGAAAGAATGCAGCCTAATTTGTTAGAAAGACAATGGTTAAGGATTGTTTATCGGATAATTTTGGGGCTAACTTTTGGGCTGATTGTTGGGATAACTTATGGAATAGCATTTGAAATATTTTATGGAATAACGTTTGGGATACTTGCAGGATTATTACTGATTTTCATTGACAAAAAAATTAATCCGAGTGAAGCGTTTACTTATTCTTTGAAAAGTTCCAAAAGTAGGACAATTTTCTATGGGCCGATTTCAGGACTAATGTACGGCATACTTTATGGAATAATCCGATGGTTGATGTACGGGCTAGCTTCTGAAATTATCATAATTATAGTCATGGGAATAATTGGAGGGCTATTTATGGGAATAATTATATGGCTCACTGGAGGAATAAAAAAGAAAGAGTTGAAGACAAGAATTTACCCAAATCAGGGCATTATTCAATCTGCTAAAAATGCTATTTTGATTGGATTAATAACCTATTTTTGTATTGTATTCTTAATATTTTTAATCCGTTATACTATGGGTCAAGAAATCACAACCAAAGAATCTCTCTTGGGCGGCATTTTTATTGCATTTTCGTTTGGATTAAATTTCGCAGGTTTTCCCGTTTTTCAACACTACATTTTACGGTTTTTCCTCTGGCAGAGTGGCGCAACGCCCCTCAATTATGTCGCCTTTCTCAATCAAGCCTGTGAGCAAAAGATCCTCAAGCGCGTCGGCGGACGCTATCGCTTTATCCATGACCTCCTCCGTGAACATCTTGCCCACAGTTGACCGTCGATCAGCAAAAAAATTAGGGGTGGGCATTGCCCACCCTACTTTCAGAAACCGGGTTTTTGCGAGGGTCTGCGCTGATCATGAGCAGATCCCGCAACCCGGTTTCTAGGTTTACCTGGGGTTCAGAAACCGGGTTGTTAGCTTTAGTGGCGGTTAACGAGATCATTCACGCTGGACAGGGCGGCGATGGTGCTTCACAAACCACGCCGTCACTAAGAGCGCCGCTAACCAGGTTCCCGGCTCCGGTACAGCGGTGACACCTGTGACACTAGGGGGAGCTTGGAGGGATTCTGAACCATCCTCAACGGTGCGATCAAACCGAGCATCATCGGCTTCCGCCTGCCGCAACAGTTCCCGCTGTTCATCGTTGACTAAGACGATCATCGAAGAATAGGGAGTGACAATATTCGTCGTCGTGGCGATGTTGTGGAGTTGATCCAATTGTGTCGGATCGGTGGTGTCCGTTTCCCGGCTCAATTGGTGGATCAGGAAGCGGGCCGCTAAGGGGTCAAAGTCCGAGGTTGTGGCTGTGGCGTTATCGGTGACAGGGGCCATTTGCCAGCGGTAGCTATCGAGGTGCTGCACCCCTGGGGCATCCGTGGCCAGCCGCGTTAAGGCCGCCGGGATCGAATCCGTGGAGCCGCCGCCACTGGTTTGGAGCGCGGCGAGAATTTGATCATCGTAAGCAATGGGATAGCCGCCGATATGGACAGCCCAAATCGGCATCCCTAAATCGGGTAAATCCCCCTGATCATCCCCCAATTCATAACTCCCCTGATCCGAGAGCAAAATTAACCCGTCATAGTCTTGCCCTTGGCGGAGTTGGTCGAATTGGCGCACCATCGTTTTCAGTTGCAATGTGCCATAAAAGGCATTGCGATCGAGCTTGCCCAAACTGTCCAAATCGGCGCGGCGGGGTTCGATGCCGGGGGCGGCGGTGAGGTAGAGATCAAATTGATCGGAGCCTTGGGTTTGGATCGCCTGGAGGGTTTCCTGGAGGGCTGCCCGTTGTTGGGCCATGCTGTAGGAGGTGTCGAGGGCGATCGCCAACCGTTGCCCTTTGGGGATTGAAATAGCCTGATCCTGAAGGGGTTCCGCCGTCACCTCGTAGCTGTTCAGGATGGCCCGATGGGTTTGGGGTGGCGTAGGACGAGAACGGGGGGCATAGGCTTCGAGCCAAGCATCAAACCCCTTGGCCCGTTCACCATTGCGGAACCGCTCCGTTGCCTCCGTCCAAAACACATTGCGAGCCTCACTCACCTGCGGTAGGGGCCAACCCTGATCCGTGGCGAGGGTGCGGTAGGTGAGCCAGAGGTGCATCGGGGGGGCGGGTTCGCCCCCATTCTCTTCCCAACTTTGGGGGCGGGCCAAGATCGGGAAAGCCCGCAGGCGGTATTGATGGGGCCCCACCTGCTCCAAGAGGGCAGGGTCTACAGGCCGCTCCCGTTGCACTTGGGAGTTATAAACCGCTTGGGCGGCTCCACGGGGGGAAATTTGGAAAGGAAAGCGATCGCCCCTTTCCGCTGTTTCCCCCAACCAAACCCCCGTTAAAACAGCACTTTCCGGTAGGGAAAAACCATAGAAAATTTCCTCCACTTCAAAGGTTTGGTTTTGATAAACCTCGTAAAGTTCGATCTCAGCCCAGTCCCCCTGCTCCTCAATGGTCAGTTCTTGGTGCTTGAGCAGCACTTTTTCCCGACCAATATCAAGGACTCCCGCATTGGCGGCATCCAGGTTACTCGTCGAGGTGAGGGCTTGGAGAATGGCGGCTTTTTCCCCTTTTTGGATCGGTGTATCAAAGAAGTTCGCATAGAGTTCCGCTGCCCGCTCCACATCCCCCCGCTCACCACTATAGAGAAAAGGGGAAAGGAGAATGTCATGGGTTTCTTGCAAAACCGTGGCGATGCCTTTGGGGAGATGGAACGCCTCTTGATACCATTGCCCCAGAAGATTGCTCTCACTGTTAATCCCTAAATAGCGGTATTCCGAGAGATAGGCATTGAGCAACCCCTTGCGGAGGGTGGGGGCTTCGTTGAGTAGCATTTGCCGGATTGCGGGGTTGGCAATATCCCGCTCTAGGAGGGCAAAGGCTTGGCCTTGGGGCTGGTTCCCTAAGCCGCCGGAAATGGCAAACCAAAGGGCGAGGGTTCCCAACAGGACAATGAGGGCCCGACGGCGGCCATAAGCTTGGCGAAATTGCTGCAAAATCCGCCCCCCGGAATCAACATAGAGGAGGGCAAAACTCATGGGCAGGGCGAAAAACACCGGCACGGTGATTGTAAACATCACCATCCATAGAGGGAAGGCGATCGCCCCCCACCAATAACCCCTTTTTAAATCCTCCCAAAACCAGCCTAAGTTATTGCTCAAATCCCGCCAAATATCCCCAGAAACCACCCAATTCCACAATCCTTGCACGGTAAAACCTGCCATGGGCAAAACGTAGAGCAGGAGGAGGAAACCGGCATAAATCCCCATCACGATCATCAGAGTATGGATCGCGGTTTGGAGCGTGGCCAGGAGGGCTGACCGTGGGCTAACTGTTGTCGTTTTGCCCCAATAGCCCGTCACCCGTTCAGCAGCAAAGGCGAGAACCACAATTCCTAAAGAACCCACGAGCCAAACCGTTGCCGGAGTGAGTTGTCGCAGGGCAAAAAATCGGATCAGACAGAGCAAAAAGAGAGGGGCTTCAATGCCGAAAAAGAGCCGCATTAGTTCTAGGGGCTGTTTCCGAAATTTCCAAACCCCAATCCCGGTACAAAGCGGGGGAATGAGGCCAAAACCGATGAGGGAAAGGGCAAATTCCCGTTGAATTTCACCGGAGGCGATCGCCCCGATCAATGCCCCCCCCTCCAAGGGCAACCAAAATCCATAAATTAAGGTCATGAAAACAGCATTCCAGACTCCAAAAATACTGTAATAAAAAAGATTAAGACTTGTTTTTAGGGGTTTATTCATGGCAAAATTTTGGGAGTTTAACGTCAACAAATCATCAATAGCAATCCGCAAGCCATCCTAGAGTCACTCTGCTCTCGCCACCCTTCTGCCAAACTGTGGCAGAAGCACATCGGAAACTTCATGCATTATTCCGGATTGCGATCAGTAGATCTACAGCAGTTCAGCGACAGATTCAGCACCCAAGATTCAGCAATTTTGCTACGGATCTACTCTGTCTTAACCGATAGTATTGGCCTCGTCCACCACCGATTCTAGGAAACCTTCGAGAGCATCAAAGCGAAATCCATCTAACCATTGCTGAATCATCTCCCGTAGGGGATCTGCTTCGAGGGGTAGATGTTCACAGAGTTCCAGGATTTGGTTACTATTAGCGGCCATCGTCGCCGTGAGCAGGTCTTCTTGCCAAGTTTTGGGCATATTGAGCAAATAACCTTGCAACTCTGCTAAGGTGGCGACTTCACCAATTTGGACTTCTGTTGTTGCACCCGTTTCTCCATAAATATATTCCACCCCCAAATATTCCGCCATCTTGTCAAACAGCACCGCCTCCCGGAAGGGCTTCCGGACGAAATCATCACAACCGGCGGCCAGAACTTGTGATCGCTGCTCCTCAAAGGCACTGGCGGTGAGGGCAATCACGACGGTTTTACGCCCTTGGGGTGTGGCTTTAATCTGGGTCGTCGCTTCATAGCCATCCATAATCGGCATCCGCATATCCATCCAGATCAAATCCGGTTCCCACTCCCGCCAAACCTCAATCCCTTCGGCCCCGTTGGATGCGGTTTTCACCTCGAAGCCTACGGAGCTTAAGAGTTTATCCACCAAATGACTATTTTCCCAGCGGTCATCGACAACCAAAATGCGATAAGTCTTTTGATTGGGGGCTAAACCCACCACCGGCAAACTTTGGGTCGCAATCACCACATCCGCCGCATCCCCAGGGGGTAACGTTAAGGTAAAGAAAAACCGAGACCCTTCACCGAGGGTACTTTCCACCTCTAAATTTCCCCCCATTAAGGCAATGAATTTCTGACTAATCGCTAACCCCAACCCCGTCCCACTTTGGGATTTTAGCCCTGATTCGGTTTGGGCAAAGGCTTGAAATAGAGCGTGCATTTCCTCCTGCGCAATGCCGGCCCCAGTATCGCTCACGGTGAATTGCAGGCGATAGGGGTTTTCCTCAGGGGCGAGATTAGAAATATGGAGCATCACCCCCCCTTGATCGGTGAATTTAATCGCATTGCCAATCAAGTTAATCAGCACTTGTCGCAGTTTGCCCCCATCACCGTAAAGCAGCACTGGGACATCAGAATCATAGCTACATTCCAGGGAAATGCCTTTCACTTGAGCCTTACTGATCAGCAGATCGGTTAAGTCATAACAGAGGTGATGAAGGTCGAAACTGGTGGGCTGCAATTGCATTTGCCCTGCTTCAATTTTGGAAAGATCGAGAATGCTATTAATTAACCCTAGCAGGTGCTCGCCACTGCGGTTGATGATTTGAATTTGCCCCTGCTGTTCCCCATCAAGGCGACTATCCCGGGCCATGACTTGGGTAAAGCCAAGGATGGCATTGAGGGGGGTGCGGAGTTCGTGACTCATGTTGGCGAGGAATTGCGTTTTCGCTTGGCTGGCGGCTTGGGCGGCTTCCATGGCCTGTTGGAGGAAAATTTCTGTGCGTTTGCGATCGCTAATATCCCGAATAATCATAATCACTTCATCATGGCCACTGCGGGCGATACGCACCTCCTCAAACTGGGTGCGGCCATTGATGGTAATTTCCTGCTCATAGCACTGCACCGTACCCGATGCAATCGCCTCTTGAATGAAATATAAATGGCGGTTGGCCACTTCCTCCGGCAAAATATCATGAAGTTTTTTCCCTAGGCGATCGCCTTGAGTGACTAAAGCATCCATGCTCGCCGCTGAATTGTAGGATAAATAAGTCCCTTCCTGATCCATGCGAAAAATTAAATCAGGAAACACCGTAAACATGGCCTTATTTTGGGCATCACTTTGTTTCCATTCAGTAATGTCTTCCGTCATACAAAAGGTATAGAGCAATTCCCCCTCTTTACGAATTGAACAGAGTGTCATTCTCGCCCAAACAATCGATTTATCTTTGCGAATATAGCGCTTTTCCATCGAGAAATTATCGCGTTTTCCCTCAATAATTTCAATCACCTTGTCCACATCAGCATCAAGGTCTTCAGGGTAGGTATATTCTGAAAAATGTAGTTGTTGTAGTTCTGTATTGCTATAGCCCAATAGCCTTTGCAATGCAGGATTACTATCGATAATATAACCCTCTAAATTGGTTAAGCCAATCCCAATCCCCGCATTTTCAAAAATCGCTTCAAATAAACTATCTCGATCTTGAATATAGGATTCTAAATTTTCTTGCTGGGCATGGAGTGCGGCGAGGGTTTCTTGAATTTTTGTCCCCATGGCCACGGAGGCTTCCATGAGTAAATTTAACTCTTGAATTCGACTGGGGCGAATCGTGTTACGGGCGGCAAAATCTCCCTCGGCGAGGCGTTGGCTGGTGGTGAGGAGATGGAGCAGGGGGCGGCTAATCACTCTGGTTGTCCAAATGCCCATGCCTGTGGCCATAAACAGGGCGATCGCACAAAGCACTAACGTTTTATTCCGTGTCGCTGCGAGGGGAGCGGTAAACAAGGCTTCTGGTACGGCAATGGTTAACACCCAATGGATATCCAGATTATTTTTTAAGTCAGTGCGATAAATATAGTATTTTTTTTCGTTAATTTTGCTTTGAAAAACTTGAAAATTGTTGAAATTGCCATGCCCATGCTCCATTGCAGAAGCGGCAATCACTGGGTTTTGACTGTGGACTGCTTTGAGGCGCTGATTGTTGTGATATAAAGATTCTTGCTCTGAAGTGGCGATCAAATACCCATCTTGATCGGTCAGGACAATAATGCCTTGACGACTCAGGGTTAACTGACTGAGCATATAGCTGAATTGATTAAGAGAAAGCTCTAAATTCAGCACCCCCATCAAATTATGATCTTGATCATAAATGGGTTGAGAAACCCCTGCTTTCAGTCGGCGTTTATCAACATAAGCCGGACTCCAAATTGCTCGATGTTTGCTCGTGGTGAGTTGATACCAAGGGGTCTGACGGGGATCATAGGGTTCAGCGGCGATGTAGCGATTGCTATAGGGGTTGAGGATTGTGGTTTCTTCAAGGGCATCCCAGGACAGCCGGTAGAGGTGGCGGTTGGCCCCTGTCTCAGGGTTGCGTCGTTTTAACAGCAGGGAGCGATCGCTCACCCGCTCCACTCCCACAAAATCCCCGCCGGTCGTCGCATAGGAGAGGGCGGTGACGGTGGTTTGGGATTTGAGTTGCTGGGCAAAGAATTGTTCTAACTGGGTGAGCTGGTTAAACTGCAATTGCCCGGCGCGATAGCTGTCAATGTAGGATTGGCTGAGGAGTTCGGGGAGGTTGAGTTGTTGGTTAATCTCACTTTTGGTGCGATCGCCCATATTTTTAACCAATTCCTGGGCCATTTGATCTACCGTGCGTTGGCCATTGTGGAGGGAAAGATAGGCTGTCGTTCCTACAACCACAATGATTTGCGCTAATAAGGGCGCGATCAAAAACAGGCGGAGAGAAATGGGGGCAGAAGTCCGGTTTTGCATGAACAACAAGCCGTAAAAGAAAGGAGGTTGAATTGAACGGAGCCGGATTCTCAAGTTCGTCACTACGTCAAAACACCATGAATAGCCATTGCCATCGAGTCAGATTCAACAGCAATATTATAACGGATAAACTCAGTATAATTACTACCTCCCCTGATCAGTACAGTTGAAAATTTATTTTTCTCTTCAGAAAATTAATTGGGCAATCCAGATGATTTGGCAATTGAATAAAGGGCTGGCTGGGGCATTCCATCCGTTCCTAGGGGGCGATCGCCTTCCCCTGGGAAAGGCCAAACTGATGAACACAACGCTACCCCAGAGCAGGGAGCGATCGTTCTCGCTACACCACTGGACAATAGCGGCATTCCCCCTACACATTCATGATGATCTTCACAGATTCAATTCCAGATCAGGAAAAATAAGCACAGCGATGATCATCGGTAAACCGCTCAAAAAAACAAGCAAAAACTACATAGAATGATCATCTCTATTGATGATAGATAGATCGAGATATTTGAAAATAGGATCTTGTGGGGAGCCTGGTTGTAAAGTTGTCACCGTAGAGATGAAAAATCTTCGCCCCTAGAGCATCTCCCGCCTTGGAATATCTAACCCAGTAGATGCCCAATAAAACATAATTTTAGACCCCTAATCAAACATTAATTGATGCAGTTCAAACTAAAAGTTAAGAAAAAATTAAAACAGCTTCTAGATTGTTAAAAGAATCATTGATAATTGGGAGATCTCTCCAAAGATATCAGTAGAATGAATGGGTGGGTTGCCCTTAAACCTCGACCCTAGAGTGATTTTGTGTATTTTGTAACACAAAATTCACCCCGATTGATTTTTAGAGTTCAGGCTTTTCCCAATTATGATCACATCCCCTCCTCAAACCCATGATCCCGCTCAAAACGTGCTTCGCTATGAGCAACAGCCCTTGGATGTCTTTTTTCGACCCCAAGCCGTTGCCATCATCGGAGCCAGTGAAAAAACCGGCAGCGTGGGGCGAACCCTGCTTTGGAATTTAATCAGCCATCCCTTTGGGGGGATGGTTTTCCCTGTCAACCCGAAACGGCCTAGTATTCTTGGCATCAAAGCCTACCCCAATCTTGCTGCCATCCCTGAGCCGGTGGATCTCGTCGTCATCGCCATTCCCTCCCAAGCGGTTCCCGCCGCCATTGATGACTGTATTGCCCAAGGCGTGAAGGGGGCGATTATTATTTCCGCAGGCTTTAAGGAAATTGGCGCACCCGGGGTGGAACTAGAGCAGCAAATTCTCGCCAAGGCCCGGGCCGGCAACCTGCGCATTGTTGGCCCCAACTGCTTGGGAGTGATGTGTCCGGTATCGGGGTTAAACGCCACCTTTGCCAGCACGATCGCCCGCCCCGGTAATGTCGGCTTTATCAGCCAAAGCGGGGCGCTCTGCACCTCGATTTTAGATTGGAGCCTGCGGGAAAACGTCGGGTTTAGTGCGTTTATTTCCGTAGGCTCAATGCTCGATGTGGGCTGGGGGAACTTAATTGATTATCTGGGGGATGACCCCCACACCCATAGCATTGTGATCTACATGGAAAGTATCGGCGATGCGCGATCGTTCCTGTCAGCGGCGCGGGAGGTGGCCCGCACGAAGCCGATTATTGTCATTAAAGCCGGTCGCACCGAAGCCGCCGCTGCGGCGGCGGCCTCCCACACGGGCGCGTTAGCGGGGAGTGATGAAGTCCTCAATGCGGCGTTTCGCCGCTGTGGTGTGTTGCGCGTCGATACCATTGATGATCTGTTTAATATGGCGGAAGTGTTGGCCAAACAGCCCCGCCCTCAGGGTAATCGCCTGACGATCCTCACTAATGCCGGGGGGCCGGGGGTACTCACCACCGATGCCCTCATTTCCGAAGGGGGGCAACTGGCGAAAATTTCCCCGGAAACTCAAGCGGCCTTAGATGGGATTTTGCCCACCCATTGGAGCCATGCCAACCCCATTGATATTTTGGGAGATGCCGACCCCGAACGCTACGCTGAGGCGATTAAAATTGCCCTCAATGACCCCAATAGTGATGGATTACTGGCAATCCTCACGCCCCAAGCGATGACGGATCCCACCCAAACGGCGAAGAAGTTTGTGGAAATTCTCCAAGACCCCCAACGGCCCGCAAAACCGATCCTCGCCAGTTGGATGGGGGGGGATGGGATTACGCCGGGGGAACAGTTGCTCAACCAGGCGAAGATTTTCACGTTGCCTTTTCCCGATACGGCGGCCCATGTTTTTAACTATATGTGGCGCTATGCCTACAATTTACAGGGCCTCTATGAAACGCCGATGCTGTCGGCGGATACGGAGGAATCCCCGGATTGGGTGAGTCCGGCGCGGCGCGATCGCCCCCAAGTAACGGAGATAATCGCAGCGGTGCGGGCCCAGGGGCGCACATTATTAACGGAGTACGAATCAAAACAACTCCTCGCCGCCTACGGTATCCCCACCGTGGCCACAGAAATTGCCTACAGCGAGGAGGAGGCGGTGGCCCAAGCCGAGGCGATCGGCTATCCCGTCGTGCTCAAGCTCAATTCCACAACGATCACCCATAAAACCGATGTGGGGGGCGTGCGGCTGTTGCTCCAGGATGCGGAAACAGTGCGGGGCGCTTACCGGGGCATTCAAACCTCGGTGACGGCCAAGGTGGGAGCGGAGCATTTCCAAGGGGTGACGGTGCAACCGATGTTGCAGCAAACCCAAGGGGATTATGAGTTGATCATTGGCAGCAGCTTGGATCCCCAGTTTGGGCCGGTGTTGCTGTTTGGCACGGGGGGATCTTTGGTGGAGGTGTTTAAAGACCGGGCCTTGGGGCTACCGCCGTTAAATACGACCCTAGCCCGGCGGATGATTGAGCAGACGAAAATTTACCGCGCCTTGCAGGGGGTACGGGGTCAAAAGGCGGTGAATTTGGAAGAGTTGGAGCAGTTGCTCGTCCGGTTTAGCCATTTAATTGTCGAGCAGTCTTGGATTAAGGAGTTGGATATTAACCCCCTGTTGGCAGGGAGTGAGCATCTGATTGCCTTGGATGCACGGGTGGTGCTCCATGACCCGGAGACGCTGGAGGCGGATTTACCCAAGCCTGCCATTTGCCCCTATCCGTTGGAATATGTCAAGCCTTGGACCCTCAAGGATGGGACGACGGTGGTGATCCGCCCGATTCGGCCTGAGGATGAACCCCTGGTGGTGAAATTTCATGAACCGCTGTCGGAAGAGAGTGTCTATCTGCGCTATTTTCATCTCATGTCCTTAACCAGTCGGGTGGCCCACGATCGCCTCTCCCGCATTTGTTTCATTGACTACGATCGCGAGTTGGCCCTCGTGGCAGACTACAAAGACCCCAACACAGGGGAACATCAGATTCTCGGCATCGGGCGCATCAGTCAATTACACGGGGTCAATGAAGCAGAATTTGCGATGATCATTAGCGATCGCGCTCAAAACCAGGGGTTGGGGACAGAACTCTTGGGACGATTAGCCGCCATTGGCCGCGATCGCCAAATCAGCCGTCTGATGGCAAATATTCTCCCCGAAAACACAGGCATGCAGCGGGTTTGTCAAAAAGTCGGCTTCCAATTACAACGGCCCACACCGGGATCGGTGCTTGCCGTCCTCGACCTGTAACGAGTAGAGCGCCGAGTGGGGGCTGGTCGGGCATCATCCCCCCCACCGCCCTCTTTTTTTCACCACTGCCCATGTTTGACTGCCCCGCCGAAAAAACAAACCAGCCTCTCCTCCGTCGCCTACTCTATGAAAGCCAGCAAACACTGGTCTATCGTGCCTTACGGGGATCGGAAGGGCCGCCCCAGCCGATGATTCTCAAGCTGCTCAGGAGTGACTACCCCACACCGGAGCAGCTACGCTGCTATGGCCATGAATATGAGATCACCCAAGGCCTCAAAAGTCCGGGGGTGATTGAGGTCTACGGCCTCCACCCCTATCGCAATACGGTCTTTTTAACCTTTGAGGATATTGGGGGGCAGTCCCTCGCCCAATATCTCGAAGCCCATACCCTGGGGTTAGAGGAATTTTTTACGGTGGCGATCGCCATCACCACCGCCCTAGCGGACATTCACCGCGCCAGCATCATCCACAAAGACCTCAACCCCAGCAACATCATCTACAACCCCGACAGCGGGCAGTTGAAAATCATTGATTTTGGCCTGGCAAGCCGTTGGCAGCAGGGGGTAGCCGGTGCCACCGCCCCCAGCACCACCCTAGAAGGCACCCTCGCCTACATTTCCCCGGAGCAAACCGGCCGCCTCAACTGTCCCCTCGACACCCGCACCGATCTCTATGCCTTGGGGGTGACGTTTTACCAACTGCTCACCCGCCAATTGCCCTTTCCCTCCGGGGATTTATTGGAACTGATCCATTGCCATCTGGCCCGCACACCGCCCCCACCCCACACCCTGGATCAACGCATTCCTGAAGCCCTCTCCCAAGTGGTGATGAAGCTGCTGGCGAAACCCGTAACGGAGCGCTATCAAACCGCCAAGGGCCTCCAGTGGGATCTCAATCGCTGTCGCCAAGCTTGGCACAACGGCAAACAACCCTTAAACCTGACAACGGATGTTTCCGCTTTTCCCTTGGGGGAGCAGGATTATTTTGAGCAGTTCCAACTGCCGGCCCAACTCTATGGGCGCGATCGCGAGCGGGAAAAACTCCTCAACCTTTGGCGGGGTGTGGTGCAGCAGGAGATCCCCATTGCCTTGGTGATGGTGGCCGGGGGGGCCGGCGTGGGCAAAACTGCCCTGATCCAAGAACTCTACCCCGCCATTACCCAAGCCAGGGGCTATTTCCTCACCGGCAAATGTGATCAACTCCAAGCCACCCGTCCCTACGATGTGATCAGCCAAGCGTTGAATCAATGGGTGCGCCATCTGCTCAGTGAACCGGATCATCTGTTGGCCCAATGGCGATCGCGCCTCCAAACCGAGTTAAGTAATCCCGCTGTTTTGGTGGAGGTTTTGCCGGAATTGGCGCTCATTCTCGGGCCGCAGCCGCCGGTAGTTCCCTTGGGGATTGTCGAAGCCCAACAACGCTTTCATCGGGTCATGGGGCAGTTTCTGCGCCTGGTCTGTCGGCCAGAACATCCCATTGTCCTGTTTTTAGATGATCTGCAATGGGCTGATACCGCCACGTTGAAACTATTGGAGGTGTTGCTCAAAGACCTCCAAATGCGCTCGGCAATCGCCAACCTCTCGCTCCTGGTGATTGGGGCCTATCGGGATGGGGAACTCTCCCCCCACCATCCCCTCCAGGCCCTCCTCACCCCCCAACCGGGACATCCCCCCACCCTCAAACTGGCCTTAGATCCCTTGGCATGGGGGGCGATCGCCGCCTTCCTGGCCACCACCTTTAGCCAGAGCCATCGTCAGGTGGAACCCCTCGCCCACCTGATCCAGGACAAAACCGGCGGCAACCCCTTCTTTACCCGTGAATTTCTCCAAGCCAGCGTCCGCGATGGTCTGATTGCCTGGGATGCCAGCCGTCAGGAATGGCAATGGGATCTAGGGGCGATCGCCGCCCAACCCAGCACCGACAACGTGGTTGAATTCATGATCGCCATGATTCAACAATTTCCCCCCGCCACCCAGCGAGCGCTACGCTACGGAGCCTGTTTTGGCCGTCATGTGGAAGTAGAACTCCTCTCCGAACTCCTCGAACAACCCCTCACCACCACCCAAACCGCCCTCACCCCCGCCCTGAACCACGCCCTCCTCCCCAATCCCCATGGGCAACAATACAGGTTCCGCCATGACCGCATTCAACAGGCGGCCTACGAACTCCTCGCCCCCCACGAGCGGATCAAAGCCCACTACAAAATCGCCCTGCTCTTACTCAAACCCCACAACCCCAGAAGCTACCCCCGCAACATCTTCACCATTGCCGACCACTGCAACTTTGGCTACCCCATCGTTGTCACCTCCATGATCCGCCAACAGGGGGCAGAACTGAACCTGCAAGCCGCCCAGCGGGCCCAAGCCGCCTCCGCCTACGGGGCCGCCCTCAGTTATTGCCGGGCAGGCATTGCCCTCTTAGCCCCCAATTGTTGGTCAAGCCAATATGCCTTAACCCTCAACCTCTATACCCATGGGGCGGACAATGCCTATAGCCTCGGCGAATACGAAGTGATGGCAGCCTATTTACAAACCATCCGCCTCCATACCCGGGCAGTGTTGGATCAGGTCAAAGCCTATGATATTGAGATCCGGGCCCAGATGGCCAAGGGCAATCCTCAAGGGGCAGTGGATACGCTCCGACACATTCTCCGTCGTCTCGATCTGCACTATCCTCCCCAGCCCCATCCGGTGCAGTTGGTTTGGGCCACGGGGTTAACCTTATGGCAACTGTGGCGACAGTCTCCCCTCAAGCTGAATCCCCCCAGTCAACAACCCCCCCAACTCCAAGCTGCCCTATCGTTGATCACGACAACGTTACCAGCCCTCGCCACCGCCACCCCCCGCCTCTACCGCCTCCTCACCATTCGGCAGGTACAGGCGGCGATGCGCTATGGCCATAGCGCCGATTCTGCGGTGGGTTATGGTCATTTTGCGGTGTGGTTGGGGAATGATCTCGGACAACGGCCTTGGGGAATTCGCGCTAGTACACCGATGATCCTGGGCCGGTGGGCCCTAGAAATTGTCGATTATCTCCCCTGCCCGACGGTGCGGGGGCCGATTCTCTGGCTCAATGCTGCCTATCTCCACCATTGGTCGATGCATAGTCGGGAGGTGGTGACGGAACTGCAAGGGGCCTATCAAGCCTGTTTAGATGTGGGGGATCTGGCCACCGCCACCGCTGCCCTGACCACCGGCTATAGCCACCGCTACTACTTGGGGTTAACGGAGGTGGGGGAACTCCACAACACCTTAACCGCCCTGGGAGAGGGAGCGCCGAAAAACCCCTATGCCACCGCCACCCTCGAACTCTACCGTGCTTCTTTGGAAGTGCTCTCCCATCTGGCAGATAACCACCCCACGCTACCCCGCGAAACCCATCTCTACGATACCTTGGTGGCCCGGGCCACCAGCCGGATTGCTTCCCCTGGGGATGATTACGGCCGCTTTGAGTTTGCCCTGAATAAATTGGTGTTGTCCTATTGGTTTGGGGATCCGTTAGCGGCTCGCATCCATGCCCAAACTGCTCACCAATATCAGGATTCGGCTCGGGGAACCTTGGCCTATGGTCTGTGGTGCTTCTACGATGCCCTCACCTGTTTTGCCCTACTCAAATCCGATCCCCCTCCCCACCTGCAAGCATTGTGGCAACGGGCCCAAGCCCATGAACGCCGGTTAACCCGCTGGGCGAAGTGGGGGCCGATTCCCTATGGCCATCGCCTTTGTTTGGTGCAGGCGGAGCGATTGTCCTGCAGTGATGCGACACGACCGGGGTATTTGGGGCAGTTGACGACGGCGATGCGGTTGTATGACGAGGCGATCGCCCTCGCCACTGAGCAGGGTTATCTCAGTGAATTGGCCCTGGCCTATGAACTGGCGGCGCGGTTTTATCTCAACCAGGGCAAAACCTTGGTGGCGAAGGCCTATCTCCAGGAAGCCCGCTATACCTATCAAAAATGGGGAGCAATGGCCAAGGTCGATCACCTTGATGCCAGCTACCCCACCCTCTTTGTCCATCATCTACCCACCACCCCGACCTCCACCACCAGCCACCCCCATCACGTCGATCTCGCCACGGTGATCCAAGCTTCCCAAGCCCTCTCGCGGGAAATTCGCCTCGATCGCCTCCTTGCCCGCCTCATTGAAATGCTGCTCACGAATACCGGCGCAGAGCGGGGCTATCTCCTCAGTCCGGTGGAAGGGCAATGGTTCATTGAAATGGAAGGAGAAGCCGATGCAGCGGGGGAGACGAGCCGCGAACAAGAATCGGTGCAACTACTGCAACATCAATCACCGGAGGGCCGCTTACCCCTATCGCTGTTGGTTTATGTGGTGCGCACCCTCACCACGGTTGTCGTCGATGATGCCAGTCAAGCGATCCATGACCCCGCCTCTCCCCTCTACCAAAGCCATGATTTTTATATCCTCAAGCATCAACCGCGCTCATTGCTCTGCGCCCCCCTCTTTCACCAAGGCAAGCTCTTAAATATTGTCTATTTAGAAAATAATTTAGCGACGGGGGTGTTTAGTGCGGCGCGGTTGGAGTTGGTGCAATTGCTCTGTGCTCAAGCGGGGATTTCCTTGGAAAATGCTCGCCTCTATGCTGCCCAGGAGCAATATACCTACACCCTAGAGCAACGGGTGGCGGAGCGCACCGCTGAACTAGCCCAAGCCAACGCTGAATTACAACGGTTGGCCACCTCCGACGGCTTGACTCATTTGGCTAATCGTCGCCGCTTTGATCAATATTTAGAACAGGTGTGGCAACGGGCAGCGCGGGATCAGGCCATGATTGGCTTGATTATTTGCGATGTGGATTTTTTCAAACAGTATAACGATCACTATGGCCATCAGATGGGGGATGATTGCCTGGTGGCGATCGCCCGCGCCTTAGAGCAATCGGTGAAGCGGCCAGCGGATTTGGTGGCTCGCTATGGTGGGGAAGAGTTCGCGGTCATTCTTCCCGATACGACAGCCTCCGGCTCAATTACCGTTGCCCAACGCATCGGGGTGAAAGTGACAGAGTTAAAAATTCCCCATGCCATGTCGGAGGTTTCCCCCTGGGTCTCGGTGAGTTTAGGGGTAATGAGTTGGCTCCCTTCCCCCCATGAATCACCCCGTGCTTTTTTGTTGGCGGCGGATCGCGCCCTCTACAGTGCCAAACGTCAGGGACGAAACCGTTGGGTCATGGCTTAGAGGCGTTTGAGATACCGGAGCAGATCCGCCATATCTTGGGGGTTGGGTTGAAATTTTGGCATCGGGGGAGTGTCGCCACTGATCACCTGATGGATGATCATCGCGTCGGATTTGTGGCGAGAGAGATTTTCGAGGCTGGGGCCAACGTTGCCAGTGGCATAAACCCCATGGCAACCAGCGCAGTTAATTTCAAAGATGGCATGGCCGCGATCGGCATTCGTGAAGCCATCGCCCTGGCCTTCAAGGGCAAGAACGGCTTGAATATAGGGGTCGCTATCGCTGAAAAAATAAAAGCCAGCACCCAGAAGGGCGATCGCTACGAGCAAAAACAAAATGAAGCGAAGTTGTGGGGAAAAGTCCAATGGGGGCGGGGGGGGGTTGGTCACGGGGGGCAGTTAAACGGGAAAACAGCAAGATCAGCGAAGCAGGAGCGAGCAGTGAGAAGTGCGGGAGAACGCTAAACTTGACTCTATCCTCTCTTCTCTGTCCTCTTTCCTCTTTCCATTGAGCTTGATTGTACATTGACTTTTCCCCGGCCCAGACAGCAGGGGTTTTTTGCGCCTAAACTGCCACCAAATAGGGGGAAGGAATGGGCAACAGGATTCCTTGGTGAACGAGGCTCTGATAGAGCATCACCGCCGCTTCAGCACGGGTGGCTTCCTGTTTGGGAGCCAGATTGGCATGATCAGGATTGCGCACAATCAGGTTAGCCAAAGTCGCAGCGGCAACCGCGCCACGGGCATAGGTGGGAATCTCCGGCCCATCGGGGTATTGCGCCACCAAGGCCTCATCCCCTGGGGTTAACCCTAAACCGCTGGCCAGGGACACGATTAAATGAATCCGCTGTAACCGTTGATCGGGGTGAAAAGTTTGATCCGGGAAACCACTTAAAAAACCGCCGCGATAGGCCTGCACAATGGCACTGTGGCCCCAAAATTCCGGCAACACATCCAGGAATTGTGTTGCGGGCCGGATCGGCTTAGGGTTGAGCATTTTCACCAATAGGGCGGCGTATTGGGCGCGGTTGATCGGTTGATCGGGGCGGAACGTGCCATCACTAAACCCGCTGATCAGTTCCCCACTGCTGAGGCGGCGCAAAAAGGGTTCTGACCAATGATCTCGCACATCCTTAAATGTGGGTAGATAGGGGTCGGGGTTGACCAGGTAGGGGGAGAAGAGGGGGGGCAGGGTTCCCATCGTGACTAGGCTCTGGTAAAGAAAGACCGCCACTTCAGCACGGGTGATTTCCCGTTGAGGGTGGCAGTTTTCCGGGTCGGGATGGGTGGCCATGAGGCGTTTTTCAATGGCGATCGCCATCGCCGCCGTCGCATAACTGGGAATTAACGCCCGGTCGGCGTAGGCCCCTAAACTTTCCAAATTTGCCCCCGTTAACCCCAACCCATTCACCAAGGCCACCACCGCCTGCACCCGCGTTAAATTCTGCTGGGGGCGAAACGTACCATCTTCATAGCCCGCGATAAAGCCCATTTGGGCCGCCTTGGCGATCGCCTCCGCCCCCCAAAAATTCTCCGCCACATCCCGAAAACTGCGCCGCGTCCCCAACTGTCGGGGCAAATCAAAGGCTTGGGCAATCAGCGCCGCAAATTCCGCCCGCGTCAACCGGCCATCGGGGCGAAAACTGCCATCGGGAAATCCCCGCAACAATTGCCGCTCCACCAGTGCCTCAATAAACGCCGCTGCCCAATGGCCCCCCACATCCCGAAACTGGGAAGGCCCTAAACTGCCCTGCTCCACCTCCACCGGGGCCAAATCCACCAACCCCTGAATCCGTTGGGGGGCAATATCATTGCCGGAAATTAACAAGCGGTGACTGGTTTCATTCTCAAGATCACAGCGGCCATTGCCCCGCAGAATATTGCGGCCAGGATCTTGGGGATGGCCTAAATCCGGGCGGGCGGCTTCCTTGGCCACCAAACCAGCGGTTTGATTCTCTTCGAGGCGATTGCGCCGTAACACCGGCTGAACCCGATGGGAGAGGTAGATGCCCACTTGGTTGCCGGTGCAGGTGTTATCGGTGACTAAAGGGGCGCTATCATCGCTGAGGGTGATGCCGTAGCCGGTGGCGTGGCAATAGTTGCGGATCAGTTCTCCCTTGGCATTGCGGCGCAGAAAAATCCCTGCTGAACCGTTGTGGGTGATGCGGTTATCTTGAATTTGCGGCTTACTATTGCCAATCACAGCGATGCCTGCGAGGGTGCAGCGGGTGATCGTAGTGTTGCTCACGGTGGGGGAAGCGGTTTCAATCCAAATGCCGATCCCTTTGGGGGCGCGATTACTGAGGCTAATACCCCGCAGTTGGGCGCGATCGCCCAAAATTAACGTCACATTCTGCTGTTGGAAGGCGTGGCTATAGTAGAGGCCATTGCCCTCAATGGCAATATGTTGTCCATGGTTCCGCTCATCACCAATGATCATCACGCCCGGCGGCACAATCAGGGGGAAGATTTCCCCATGAGCGCGGTTGTAGGTTCCCGGTCGGAGTTGGATAATGGTTTGGGGTTGGGCCAGCTTGAGGGCAGCGGTCAAGGTACGGAGGGGACGGTGGCGATCCGGGGGGGCAGAGGCATTGCTGCGATCGCGATCTTCTGAGCCGGGTTCAACATATAAAGTCTGCATAGCAATCGACAAAAGATGAGCGAAAAATTGTGATCTTCACCGTCAGTTATTAAGATTAACCTGTACCGCGACCTGCGCCGGTTAAGTTCTAGGAACCCTCAGCCCAAAAAATATCGATGCTCAAGTTTCGTTCTCTCGTTATTGTCAGTGCTGGGGCCGTTGTTGCCCTGGGGTATGCTGTGCCGGTTGCGGCTCAGGCTGTCTTTCCCTTTCGTTCTGCGCCAGCGGCTACCCCCACCGCCGTTGATGCTGAACAGATGGAGCCTCGCCCCACAACCGCAGAGTCACCCTCCCAGCCCGCAGTTAACCCAACTCAACCCCCCTCAACCCCCCAACCGAGCTTCCTGGCGGCAACGGAGGCAGATGAGTTTGGGGCGGTGGTGGATAAGTATGGCAAACCCGTATCAGCGGTAGCCTTTGCCCCCTTACCCCCCACTGTGCAAACGACGGCTCCTCAACGGGCCGCTGATCCCGTCGGGGAGGCTATCATAGCGGCTCAACCCCGCCCCACGGTAGCCGCCCCGGTAGCCGTTGCCGATGAGCCGGGAGAATCCTTGGCAATGACTGTAGCCCCCGCCACCCCAGTGGAGCCACTAAACCAGAATCCGGAGGCGATCCGCGATAGCGTACCCATCCGCGAGAGCGCACCGATGGCCCCTGGCCCCCTCACCAACCTCGATCCCACTGTCGCAAAACCCAAACCCAGGGCGGAAGGGGAAATCGTCCGTCTGCCGGAACCCCAAGGCCAGGAGGCAGTCATCCCTCCACCGGAACCCACCCTCACCCAAAGGGAGAGGGAGATCCCCAAACCCCAAGGCCCAGAGCCGGAATCCACCATTAGCCAATCGGATCCCTTCTCTGAGGATGCGCCTTTAGGGACGATGGAAGGGGATTTTAATGAAATTTTGATTCAACCGGAAGTAGAACCCACTGCCCCCAGCCCGATTACCCCCGCCCGACGGCAGGAAGTCCCGGCCCCGGATTTCCTCAACCCCAGTGGCAATCCGTTGCTCTTCCCCACAGAAGCCGATGAAGTCACCGTCGATATTACCCAACCGATTACCTTAGAGCAGGCGATCGCCCTCGCCCGCCGCAACAACACGACGCTCCAAACCGCCCGCCTCAACTTAGACAGGGCCTATGCCGGTTTAGACCTAGCCCGTGCGGGTCGTCTACCGACCGTGGATGGCACTGTGGGCCTCACCCGCGAAAGTTCCGCCTCCGGACGATTGCAACAGCGGCAAAATCCCCTGGCCACGGGAGATAACACCACCGACACCCTTAGCGCTCAAGTGGAGGTGAACTATGACATTATTTCCGGGGGGCGGATTGAAGCCCGGATTCAGGAAGCAGAGCACCAAATCCGGTTGGGTTATCTGGAAGTGGAGCGCATTGCCGAGCAAATTCGCCTTGATGCGACGACGGCCTACTACACGCTCCAAGAACGGGATCAACGGGTGGGGATTGAGGAGCAATCCGTAGAACTGGGGCAGCAAACCCTGAGGGATGCGGAACTGTTGCAAACAGCGGGGTTAGGGACGCGGTTTGATGTGATTCGGGCCCAGGTGGATTTGGCGAATAGTGAGCAGGCCTTGACCCAGGCCCGGGCCAACCAGGCGATCGCCCGCCGGGAATTGGTGCGTGTCCTCGCCCTGGGGCAACAGGTGGAAGTCACCACCGCCGATGAAATTCGCCCGGTACAACCCTGGGAACTTTCCCTTGCCGATACCATCGTCCTCGCCTACCGCAACCGCGCTGAATTGGAGCAGGACTTGCTCCAACGAGACATCAACGAACAGCAGCGGCGCGTTGCCCTCGCAGCGGTGCGGCCCCAAGTGAGCGTCTTTGCCAGCTATAACATTTTAGATCGGTTTAACGACAATACCGGCCCCGCCGATGGCTATGCCATTGGGGCCCGGTTGCGGTGGCGCTTCTTTGATGGTGGCGCAGCCCGGGCCCAAAGTGTTCAGGAGGAGATTGATATTGAATTAGCGGAAGTCTCCTTTGAGGAGCAGCGCAATCAAATCCGCCTCGAAGTGGAGCAAGCCTATGAAAATTCCACCGCCAACGAACAAAACATCCGCACAGCGACGGCAGCGGTGCAGTTAGCGGAGGAAAGTTTACGCTTGGCGCGGCTACGGTTCCAAGCCGGTGTGGGGACGCAAACCGATGTAATCACGGCCCAAACGGAACTGACCAGGGCCCGGGGCAACCTGTTAACAGCAATCATTACCTACAACCGCTCCATTGCTGAACTCCAGCGGGCGGTGAGCAATGTCCCCGATAACCGGATTTTTGATCTGCCCTAGGGAGAATTGTTAAAATACTTTAAAAAAGTTAGCATTTCTTCATACAATAGAGGCAGCGGTCTTGGCTTGCTAAGACCGATCCCCCAGCGTAGGAGCAGGCATGGCGAACATTACCTTTATCAATGAAAAACAAGGCCTCAAACAGGAGGTGATTGCGGCGAACGGGGCAAACCTCCGGGAACAGGCGTTACAAAATCAAGTAGACCTCTACACCCTCAAGGGCAAGTTGACGAACTGTGGTGGCTATGGCCAATGTGGAACCTGCATTGTTGAGGTGTTATCCGGTGCAGCGGGCCTCTCGGAGCGCACGGAAACGGAAAACCGTAAGCTCCGCAAAAAGCCCGATACCTATCGCCTCGCTTGCCAAACGGTGGTGAATAGTGGAGATGTGACGGTACGGGTGAAGCCCTAGAAAACCGTGGAGCGACCCCACCCCCTAAACCTCTGTGAATAGGGGCGGATCTGTTTCGCCCCCTGAGGGTGATATTCTAGGGGTGTCGATTTTTCCAGAGGCTAACTATGCAGGTCAACGACTTAGGCTTTATCGCAACGATTCTTTTTGTATTAGTTCCGACGGTTTTCTTGCTGATTCTGTACATCCAAACCGCGAGTCAGAAGAGCAGTTAAGCTCGTACAGGCGAACTAAAAAGTTATCAAACCCCCTGTTTGTAATCTAAGATTGCAAACAGGGATTTTTGTCGTTCCAGTTTTCCCTGATTATAATCAAGGTAATCGATCATGCTTTTAGTCGCTTCAATGGAAAATACAACCCCATTCCAAGCAATTGCTGCCGAAGTGCAACTGTTTAACAATATTGAACAAAAGAAAAAATTTATTTTCGTCGTTGGCGCTTTAGTTTCTCGGCTGATTAGTCTTCAAAAAGGAGCAGAAATCATAGGATTAGAACCTGAAATGTTTTTAAAACTTTTGGAAGTCATGAATATCGAATTTTCTTATCTTACGCCTCAAGATATTGAAATCGAAAAAAGCTGGTAAAAATCATGAAAATCGTTTTCAATAGTTCTCCTTTTTTTGAAAATTAGATTTTAAGAACACACCCTATCCCCAAAGAGGATGATTATTCGCTGAGGGGGAGGGGTTCCGTGCTGGGGGGAGTGGGTTCGAGGCGGGGGGCGAGGCGATCGCACCAAAACATTCCGCTACCAGCTAACGGGGATCGCCGATGAGGATTAAGGGAGACCAGAGGTAGGGGTGATGGCGATCGAAGTCTTTGAGGCTTAGTTTGGCTTGTTGTAGGGCTTCTGCTTTGCTGAGTTTTTCTTCGATGATCAGGCGATAAAATTCGGTGGTGATTGCTGCTGTGATTTCATCATCAACATTCCAGAGGGTTGCCATTAGTGCCTTGGCTCCGGCTCGTTCCCAGATATAGGCCATGCCCATAATGGCATCGCCATCGATGTTGGTTTGTAGGGCGGTCTGACAGGCGGTTAATGCGACCAGTTCGGTGTTTTGTAACCCTAGTAATGCTGCGTCTGCTAGGGGATATTCTTGATCGGCAAAGAGGAGGGTGTTGGCTTTCATGTCTGGCTGATAATCGGGACAAGTTTCTTGCAGGCAACAGCCGAGTTGCTGAAAGCAGCCGTGGGTGGCGAGATGGAGATAGCGATGGCGGGGGGATTGTCGTTTGAATTGTTCGAGGGTGGCTTGTTGGTGGCGGTAGATTTCGCTGGTGGGGGCAAGCTGAAGGAGGGCATCGACTTCGGCTTCGGTTCCGGGGAGATCAAAGGGGTCTTGGGGTTTGGGGTTGGCAAAGCCTAGGATGCGATGGTTGGGGGTGAGGCGGGGGGTGAGGGTGGAGGTGATCAGGGCGGCGGTGAGGAGGGTTCCGCCTAGTTTCCATTGGTGTTTGGCGGTTGCGCCTATGCCGATGATGGTGAGGAGGAGGGGGATTGTCCAGAGGGGGAGGGTTATGGGTGCGGTGGGGTTGGCGAGGAGGGAGCGACTGGAGAGGCGGGTGAGGTAATGGATGGGGTATTGTTGCAGGAGGAATGTGTCGGTTTGGGAGTCTCGGAGGGTTTCAAAGGGGAATTGGCGGAGGGGGCCGGTGGCGATGATGGCGAGTTGTTGGGGGTTGAGGGCTTCGATCTCTGGGGCAACGGGGCGGATCAGGTGGTCGTAGAGGGTGTTGGCAAGGGGAAGATAGCCGCTGTTGTAGCTTTGGAGCATTTGGCGGTAGTTTTTGACGGACTCGTTGAATTCATCGCCATTGATGGGGACTTTTTTGACGCTGAGGCTGTCGCGGCTGAGGAGGAAGAGGGCGATGGTGTCGGGGACGTTTTGGATGTTGGTGAGGAGGACGGGTTGGAGGACGACGGTTCCGGGGGGGAGGCTGGCTTGGAGTTGGCTAAGGTCTTCGGGTTGGATTTCAAAGAGTTCGGCGATTTCGGGGTGGGTGTTGGCGAGGGTTTCGGCTTGTTGATTGACTTGGGTTTCTAGGTTGCGGAGTTGGTCTACGAGGTCGGTGCTGAAGTTGTCTTGGAGTTGTTGGCGAAGGGCTTGGATTTGTTGATGTTGGTTGTTCCAATCATCGAGGGCGGTTTGGGTTTCGGGGTTGGCGACGCGCACGCCGATGAGGCGGTTATAGTCGGCGAGTTCGTAGGTGGTGACGCGGTTGGCCCATTCAAAGGCGCGTTGGGGCTGGTTTTGGTCGATGAGCAGGTCAACGAGGGCAACGGCTCTACCGCGATTGGTTTGGAGGAAAGTCTCGCGGAATTCTTTTTGTAGTTCGCCTCGGAGTTCAAGGAGGATGTTGAGGGAGTCTTCCCAGTAGGTGATGGCTTTGTCGGGTTGGTTTGTGTCTCGGTAGACAAAGGCTATGTTATTGAGAGTGTCGGCTTCTCCAGAGCGATCGCCCACTTCTCGCAGAATTGGCAAAGCCTGATTGTAGTAGTTCAGGGCTTCAGTCCGCTTGCCCAAGTCATTGTACACTCCACCAATGTTATTGAGAGTGGTGGCTTCCCCTGAGAGATCGCCCACTTCTCGCGTAATCGACAAAGCCTGACTGTAGTAGACCAGAGCTACAGTCCCGTTACCCAAAGTGTGGTACACCCTACCAATGTTATTGAGAGTGGTGGCTTCCCCTGAGCGATCACCCACTTCTCTCGTAATTAGCAAAGCCTGATTGTAGTAGTTCAGGGCTTCAGTCCCGTTGCCCAAGGCATTGTACACTACACCAATGTTATTGAGAGTCGCGGCTTCCCCTGAGCGATTGTCCACTTCTTGCAGAATTGGCAAGGCCTGATTGTAGTAATTCAAGGCTTTAGTCCGCTTGCCCAAGGCATTGTACACCAAACCAATGTTATTGAGAGTGGTGGCCTCTCCAGAGCGATCGCCCACTTCTTGCGTAATCGGCAAAGCCTGATTGTAGTAGTTCAGGGCTTCAGTTCGGTTGCCCAATGTATCGTACACTCCACCCATGTTATTGAGAGTGGTGGCTTCCCCTGAGCGATTGCCCACTTCTTGCAGAATTGGCAAGGCCTGATTGTAGTAATTCAAGGCTTCAGTCCGCTTGCCCAAGGCATTGTACGCCAAACCAATGTTATTGAGAGTGGTGGCCTCTCCAGAGCGATCGCCCACTTCTCGCGTAATTAGCAAAGCCTGATTGTAGTAGTTCAGGGCTTCAGTCCGATTGCCCAAGTTATGGTACACCAAGCCAATGTTATTGAGGGTGGTGGCTTCTCCTGAGCGATTGCCCACTTCTCGCAAAATTTGCAAAGCCTGATTGAAGTAGTTCAGAGCTTCAGTCCGCTTGCCCAAGGCATCGTACACTCCACCAATGTTATGGAGAGTGGTGGCTTCTCCAGAGCGATTGCCCACTTCTTGAAAAATTTGCAAAGCCTGATTGAAGTAATTCAGGGCTTCAGTCCGGTTGCCCAAGGCATCGTACACTCCACCAATGTTATTGAGAGTGGTGGCTTCCATAGGGAGATCGCCCACTTCTCGCGTAATTGGCAAAGCCTGGTTGAAGTAGTTCAGAGCTTCAGTCCGGTTACCCAATGTATTGTACACCGCACCAATGTTATTAAGAGTAGCGGATTCTCCTAATCTCGCATTTGTTTCTCGAAAAAGAATCAGTGTTTGCCTATAGAACTCTAAAGCCTGTTGTCTTTGTCCAATTTGCTCATAATTGCGACCAATTCCTAAAAGGGCTGTAGCTTCCAACTGCCGGGCTTGCCATTGTCGAGCCGCCACTAAAACACGCTCAAATGTTTCTATAGCCTGCATAGGTTGCCCCTGTTGTGTCTGTTGAAAGCCCTGCTCTAACAGTTGCTCAACCTCCCTTTCCGACATTCTCCCCTGTACCAAAACCGTCTCCGCCCCCACCCAAGACGACAGAGACCCCATCCCCAACAACAGCGAAACCGTCAACAGCGAACCCACCCAACGTCCCCTCATAGCTCAACCCTCCCCGTGACTCCCTTTCCTCTATTATTGTCCGAAGGCGCAGAAATTGAGTCGCCCCGATAGCGACAGAGCCACCCAAGCCCGCGCCACAGCAGAGCCACCTCCGCGACTATCATCAAAGTAATCCATAACGCTCCTCCTGTTCCCATGAACCTATCACTCACCCCAGAAATCGAACAACGGATTGCCGAGCAACTCAACCAAGGACATTACCAATCCGCCCATGAGGTCATCCTAGCCGCCCTAGACCTCCTCGACCAACGCCAGCAATACCTCACCGAACTGCGTCAGGAAATCGCGATCGGTGCCACTCAAATTAAACAGGGACAAGTGATAGACGGAGAACAAGTCTTCGATCGCATCTTCAACCGTTTACAGCAACCAAACCCCGGTCAATAATGGGAACCTATTCTTTCTCCGAAGCGGCCCGAGCAGATTTAGATGCAATTTATGAATCAAAAGCTGCCATTGATCGAGATATGGCGATCCGATTTTTTGAAAAAGTTCGGGAAAAATGTCGCCAGTTTGCTCAATTTCCCAACATGGGCAAAAATTACAACACCATTCAGACCAATCTCCGAGGCTTCATCGTCGATAATTACATCATTTTCTACTTTCCTCGACCCGATGGCATCGATATCGCTCGGATTATCAATGGGTATCGAGATTTAGAATCACTCAAAATTGAAGGATAAGCAGCTAGGGCAGGGAGACCCAGCCCCTACTTGGGGGAGGGGAGTCAGAATTTTCACAAATCATGGCGGATTGCTATATTAATTGGCATCATCTGTTCCCCCCATACGACCCACCCCACTCACCATAATCTCCACCTCATCCTCCGACAACGGCACAATCCACTCCAACACAAACTCCTGACCATTCTGACGCTCCAACTTCCCCCGTAACTCCTCATCATCCCAAACCTCCCTACCCCGAATCTCAATCATCCCCTCCCGATTCTCCATCGCCCCCAAAGGAACCTCCCAAGTCTCCGGCCTCCCCATCTCCGGCCCCCGAATCTTACTCCGCTGCCCCAACACCACCCCCTGATCCTCCCGCCGATTCCGCTCCAACTTGACAATATCCCCCATCGATAAACGCTCCCCCACACCCGCCAACGCCAACTCCCCCGTCTCCGGATTAAACTCCACCAACTCATGATCCCCAACCCCCCCAGACCTCAACTCAATCCTCACCTGCACCGGCAACATCACCTGCACCTTCCCCTCCGTCCATAACCGATCCACCGGATCAGCCGCTCTCACCTCAGGCCCATCCAGCTCCCCACACCCCGCCAAACCCAACAGAGCAACCATCACCAACCCCACGCCACGCAAATTCTTCATCAGTCCATCGCCTCTCAAAAAAAGCGCACGCTATAACCTCTATCCTAGCTAAAATTTCCACAGCTACCCCCACAATCCAACCCCAAGGCATGGCCCCCCATCCTCAACCCCAATCCAACATCAGCGACCCGCCCCACCTCCCCCCCGAAACCTTCGCATTGGGCAGAATCGCCAGCCTCCTCGTCATGCTTGGAGCCGTCCTCTACTTCACCGGCTGGACTTATCGTTGGAGCTACTTCGGCTTCTTTCAACTCGAAGTCACCACAATCCCCCTACCCTTAGAATCCTTCTACCTCGCCGCCTTTCAAGTCTTCTTCGGCAACTTCCCCGCCATCCTCCACACCCTCGCAACCATTGCCCTGATTATTATTGGCGTTTACTGTAGCCTTTGGCTTCTTGAAGGCAAACCCTCCCAACAAATCCAAACCCTAGCTAAAAAAATCCGCCACCAAACCCTCAACCACTTCTACACCCATCTCACCCACGCCAAACCTCCCAAAACCCCCTGGAAACGCCCCCTATTCTCCATCTATCACAACCTCCTCCAACTCCTCACCTCCTTCCTCAAATTCCCCCTCCTCGAATACCAATCCCTGCGCTTCCTGCGATCGCTCATTGATGAAACCGTCATTCTCTGTTGGTTGCTAGCCGCCTGCTTCTGGCTTGCCCAATGGCAAGGAACAGCCGATGCTTGGCGAGATGCCGTTAACCCCACCTCCTCCCTACCCGTCATTACCCTTGTCGTGCGCGACGATACCTTTCCCCTCGGCATTAACCCCGATGACCTCCGCAATCCCGAAGGCATTCGCATCATTGGTGACGATCGCAGCTATCAACAACTTCTCAGTAGCGCGATCAATAACCCCGGTCAGGATCGAGTCTGGCGACTACTCATTGATATTGATGGCGATTACTACATTTTTGCCGCCCTCCCAGAACGCGATGAAAACCGCCGCCCCCTCCTCGTCGTCGTTCCCCGCAGCCGTGAAGGCGATCGCCTCATTCTCCTTCGCCCTACCCACACCACCGACATACCCGCAAGCCCATAGCCCCCCAGTTCTTTAACTGTGCGATTATTCGTTGAGGGGGAGGGGTTCCGTGCTGGGGGGAGTGGGTTCGAGGCGGGGGGCGAGGCGATCGCACCAAAACATTGTCCCTGCTACCACACAAAGGGGGATGGTGAGCAGGTTTAAAAAGGGGATCGTGATCAGTAGACAGCACACGACGCTAAAGCTGGCACTGGCGGGGAGGGCTTGGAAGATGAGGGCCAGCTTGCGGCGGAAGCGGTAGCGGCGACGCTCCGAGGGGCCATCGAGGAAATCGAGGCCGGTGATCAGTGCCGTCAGGCTGAACCAACCGAGGGAAATGACCAGAGGACCGATCCCCGGAACAAAGCTCAGTAGAAGGAGTATTAGGGCGATCGCCCCCCACAACAGCAATTTTTTCAATTCAAACAAAATCGCCCGGCCCAAATCCCGGACAATCCCCACATCAATCACCGTCGCATAGCCGAGGCGCGATCGCTCCACTGCTTCCGAGAGTTGGCCATACCAGGGGGAGCCGATCAATGTGCCAAATTGGAGGAGGAGAAAACCCGTGAGCAGGAATAAAGCCAACGTCAGCAGGATCTTCACCAGCCAAGCCACGCCTAAAATTAAGTTCTCCAATAGCCCCATCCAGGCCGGCAACTGGGCAATCCAACCGCTGGCCCACTGATCCAACCAGAGGGCCGCGCCATCTAACCCCGACCAGGCGGGCAACAACAGCCCCACATAGATCAATGCCCCGACGATGATATTGACGAAAATTGGCAGGATCAGAAATGTCCACAGGCGGGGCGATCGCCGCAACAACCCCAGGCCCCGGAGAGGGTAGCTCATCCCCGCCACAATGCCATGCACCATAGACTTCCCATCCTGATCACGATTAATCCAATTTTGCCACCCCCACCCCCTCAAAAACCACCGGCCGCTGCCAAATCGCCAGGACAATACAGCCGGCCTCACTCTTCACCCAATGGCCCGTTTCTGGTGGATTAATCACCAATGTCCCCACGGGGTAATCCCCCCGTTGATCCTGTTGAGAACCCGCCAAGACCAAAATATGCTCAAAGCCGCTATGAATATGGGGAGCCACCGTTGCCCCCGGCGCATAACGGAGCAGCGCCGCCGCCGCCCCCGTGCTGTCATCCTGATAGAGGCGATGGATCATCACACCGGGGTGAAAGGGTTGCCAATCGATCTGATCCGGTTGGGCCACCATGGCCCACAGATCCGTTAACACTAAAGGTTCCATCAAGGGCATGATCTGCAAAGGATAGCGATCGCTGCATTATACCCTTTGCCAGCAACACCCCCCTATTCTGGATCGCCATCCTCAAGGGGCGATCGAGAATCGCGAGATACGCAATAATAGAAACGCACGCAACCGCCACAGAAGACTATGCAAACCGTTGATCCAACCACCGCCACCACCGGCATGAGCGCCCCCAAGCAAGGCCTACCCGTTACGATCATCACCGGCTTCCTCGGCAGCGGCAAAACCACGCTGCTCAACCACATCTTGAGTAATCAAGAGGGACTTCGCACCGCTGTTTTAGTGAATGAGTTTGGGGAGATTGGCATTGATAATGAATTGATTATTACCACCGATGACGACATGGTGGAGCTGAGTAATGGTTGTATTTGCTGCACGATTAACGAAGATTTGGTCAATGCGGTTTATAAGGTTCTTGAACGCCAAGAAAACATTGATTATCTGGTGGTAGAAACCACAGGTTTAGCCGACCCGCTCCCCGTTGCCCTGACGTTTTTAGGGACAGAACTGCGGGATATGACCCGTTTAGATTCGATTATTACCCTCGTTGATTGTGAAAACTATAGTCTCGATTTGTTCAACAGCGAAGCGGCCTATAGTCAGATTGTTTATGGCGATGTGATTTTGTTGAATAAAACGGATTTAGTGGATGAAGCAGATGTGGATAGCCTGGAGCTACGGATTCGCGATATTAAACCCGATGCGCGGATTATGCGCACGGCGAAATCTCAGGCTCCTTTACCCTTAATTTTAAGTGTGGGGCTGTTTGATTCCTCTAGTTATTTCAATCCAGAGAATGAGCCATCAACCCATGATCACGACCATGATCACGCTCATGATCACAATCATGGGGAAGATTGCCATGATCCCGATTGCCATGATCCGAGCCATCACCATGATGATCATGGCCATGCCCACCATGATCACGATCATCACAGCCATGATCATCATGGCCATGATCACGGCCATCACCATTCTGATCATTTAGCAATGGATGGTTTCACCTCAATTTCTTTCCAAAGTGATCAACCCTTGTCCATTCGCCAATTTCAATATTTCCTCGATAACCAGTTAACCTCGAATATTTTCCGCGCTAAGGGGATTTTGTGGTTTGAGGAGAGCCAAAGCCGCCATATTTTTCATCTCAGCGGTAAACGGTTTTCCATTGAGGATGATGAATGGGGCGATCGCCCCCGTCAAACGCAATTAGTCTTGATTGGTCAGGATTTGGATCATGACAAAATTCGTGAGCAATTGCGGGCCTGTGTCCAAACGGCCTAATCTGCTGATTCCTCGCGTGTGATCTTCAGCACCTCCTCCGCCCCTGTCACCATTAAAGTCTGGATGGTGGCATAGGCGGCAGTCCAAGCTTGCTTAACTTCCTCTGTCCAAGCCTCTCCAAGACATTCTGCAAACGTCGCTAAAAAGACATCCCCCGCAAGGGCGTAATGTTCAGGTTGCACCCCATATTGCACATGGGTTGCTCCCAAACCCTTGAGTACACCAGAAAGTAGATCCGGGCGACGCAAATTCTCACAAACCAACTCAATACTGCTCCAGAGTTTTTGCTTTTGTTGGATAAAGTTGGTATTCACAAACATGGCACGGGCTTGAGGGAGACGCTCAAACAGGGTTTCATAAAAGCGATCTGTAAATTGTTGGGGATTTTTGATCAGAGCAAAGCTAGTTTCAAGCATTGTGACTTGGAAGTTGTAATATTTTTGTTGACAACGATTGAGATAAACCCGCGCCCCTTGATCTCCAGGGTTGACTGCAACACATTGACTAAATAAAATTTCCGCATGATCAAAGGCACAGAGACGGTAGTGGATGATTGCCGTTTCAAATATTTCTAGCATTTCCTGTTTCTTGACGCGAATCGGAAAGGGATCAGCATCAAAGACTTCATAAATGGTCACATTTTCAGATTTGCCCCTGACCCGTACCCGATCTAATTCACGGATTTGATAGCAACAATCAAAGGAGTGAGTTTCTGATGAAGCATTGCCCAGGCGAGCATAGGTATGTTCGCTGATCAGGAGGGGAATACCATATTCCTTTGTCAAGTTTTCAATACGAGAGGCTAAATTTACCGCATCACTGATCACGGTGCTATCCATCCGATTTTCACCCCCAACGGTTCCTAACATCAGGATTCCTGTATTGATTCCGATCCCAATTTCAATGGGGTTTTGTTGTTGCTGGATGCGTTGAGCATTGTATTGTTTGAGTTTTTCCAGCATAGCAATACCGGCATTAATGGCATCTCTCGGTGAGCCGGGGAATAGGGCCATAATTGCATCGCCAATATACTTATCAATAAAACCATTTTGATCTGAAATGGCCGATTCCATCCAAGCTAAATAAATATTGATAAACTCAAAAGTTTCCCTTGGGGTCATCTGCTCAGACATGGAGGTAAAGTTGCGAATATCGGCAAAGAGTACCGACATTTCCTGTTGTACATGATCCCCGACATGAATTTCAGTGACACTGCTAACTTGTAAAAATTCTAAATACTGATTGGGGAGAAATCGACTGTAGGCGGTAATGAGATTATCCTGCTCCTGTTCCCGCTTTTGTAATTCTTGAAAGTTCGCTTGGAGTTGAACGGCCATTTTTTGAAAGGCAATATTTAACCCTTGAAATTCGAGGATGCTACTGGGGGCGATCGCCGGGCTGAGTTCCCCTGTGGCAATCTCATTGGCCGCTTCAGAAAGACGGGTAATGGGTCGGACAATCCGGCGGGCAGTCCAGAGGGCAATGGCGATCGCTCCCGTTAATGCCACAATCATCAGGAACATAGCATTGCGGTTCTGGGCATAGATGCCGGCCATGAAATCCGCCTCTGGAATGGTTACGACAATTAACCAATCCAGGCCATGGGTATCGCGAAAAGGTAAAACCTGGACAAAATATTTTTGCTGATTTAAGGTGAAATCCAATTGCTGCGATCGCTCAATTTGATCCCAGCCACCAAATCTTGTTTGCAAATA
This sequence comes from Spirulina sp. CCNP1310, assembly GCF_034932185.1. Classification (NCBI taxonomy): domain Bacteria; kingdom Bacillati; phylum Cyanobacteriota; class Cyanophyceae; order Spirulinales; family Spirulinaceae; genus Spirulina; species Spirulina sp. CCNP1310. The sequence goes on from NZ_JAYGHW010000001.1 coordinate 126,410, forward strand.
AGCCGCCGTATCCCGAATTAACACCGATTCACTTTGCTGTGCTGTGAGCAATACGGAATCATCCCCTGTCCCCACGGTTAACGGTTCATCGGTAGAACTGGAAATTAGGCGGCCCGTTGTATCCACCACAAAAGCTTGACCTGTTTTGCCAATCTGGAGTTTTGATAAAAATTGACGAAAATCAGTGGGGGTTGAGACATCCGTGGCACAAACCCCCAAGAGTTTGCCATCACTGCTATAGACGGGGCGAGCGGCGGTAATGGTGGGTAAAAAGGTGGCAAAGTCGAGATAAATTTCACTCCAAGTCGGGCGTTGGGCAGCTACTGCGGCTTGATACCATGGCCGCGATCGCGGATCATAGGGGCCATCATCGGCCACAAAGCTCAGACGATTGCCCTGGACATCGGTATTGTAATAATGAAAGCGATAGTTTGTCTGCTTGCTTAAATTTTGTAGATAGGGTTTGCCGCCAAATTCCTGCGCCCCTACCCCCAAAAATTCCCCTTTTTCCGTACCACAATAGATGCTAAATAAAAACGGCGTAAATTGAAACTGCTGAAACATTTGGTGAATATTTTGGGGATTTTCAAAATCTAATTCTCCACCAATAAAAGCAGCGGCATTGAGTTGATTAATATTATGGGGACTGGTAAAATAGCCACTTAATTCTCGCTCAATGCGAGCTGTTAGCTCGCCTCGCAGTTGGGCCGCTAGGTCATTAATCGTGCGTTTTGAAGTTTGAAAGTAAATGTAACTGACTAACCCAATCACAATCGTGGTTTGGGCGATGAAAGGGATAATTAAAATGGGAAGTAGGCGGTTGCGTTGCGAGATGCGGGGAAAAACCATAGGAAAACTCCAAACTCTGAACAGGAATATTTGAAAGTCATACAAAAAAACAATCAATCTTTACGGAGCCCACGATCTGAATTTTATCGGGTTGGGATGGCAAAAGGGGCCTTCTCGTTTAAAGATGTCATCGGAAATCTGGTCAGGCAAAACCCAAGATTCCTGGGGATGAGTTTGCCGAACCCCGGCCGCTCTGACTTCGACAGGCTCAGTCTTCGCTATTTTTCGGGTATAAAAGTCGGATTGCGTATCAATCCGCCAAGAACTAAAGTTCTTGGTTTATAGCAAAAGTGGGCTGTAGGTTTGGGGGAGAACCCGGTTTTAGGGTAGGATCAGCCTGCTTTTCTCCCCTTGCGTTCATGCCCCAATCTATCATTGTGATCAGTGCGATCGCCTCCCTCTATCTCCTCCTCAGTTTGCCGATGATCGCCCTGCTCCTCGCCCGCCTCCTCAAGGGGCCTCAACGCCGTCCCCCCGTGGCTCCGGCTCTCTCCTCCACGGATCAATTGGGGGTGGTGAGCGTGATCATTCCTACCCTAAACGAAGCGGCTCGCCTTGGCCCCTGTTTGGCGGGGTTGCGTCGCCAAAGCTATGCCCTGCGGGAGGTAGTGGTGGTGGATAGTCGCTCCACTGATGGGACGGCGGCGTTGGTAGAGGCAGAGGCGAAGAGCGATCCGCGCTTTCGGGTGATTACCGATGATCCCCTCCCACCCGGTTGGGTGGGGCGACCTTGGGCGTTGGACTATGGGTTTCGCCACAGTTCTCCCCATAGCCCTTGGGTGTTGGGCATTGATGCGGATACGCAGCCGCAACCGGGGTTAATTGCGGGATTGCTGGAGATTGCAGAAACTGAGGGCTATGATCTCATCTCCCTTTCCCCTCAATTTATTTTGAATCAACCGGGGGAATGGTGGCTACAACCGGCGTTGTTAATGACGCTGCTCTATCGCTTCGATCCTTCCGGAACCGATGCGGCCCACCCGGAGCGGGTGATGGCCAATGGGCAATGCTTTCTTTGTCGGCGGTCGGTGTTGGCGGCGATGGATGGCTATCAGGTGGCGCGGGGTTCCTTTTGTGATGATGTGACGTTGGCGCGGGCGATCGCCCTCCAAGGTTATCGCGTTGGGTTCCTCGATGGGCGCAGGGTGATCCGGGTGCGGATGTATGAGGGGATGGCGGAAACTTGGCGGGAATGGGGGCGATCGCTCGATCTCAAGGATGCGGCTACCCCTGGGCAAACTTGGGCGGATTGTTGGTTTTTAATGGTGACGCAGGGTTTACCGCTGTTGATCACGGTAGGAATAGCTTTGCTCTGGATTGGCGGGATTTGGACGTTGCCCTTGGCAATTTTGGGGGGGGTGAATGGGTTTTTGGTGTTGATTCGGTTTGCGTTGTTGGGGGCGATCGCGCCTAGTTATGCAGGGAAAAAACCGATCTGGTTTTGGCTTTCACCGTTTGCAGATTTGGCAGCGGTGGCGCGGATCATCCTTTCTGCTCAACAACAGCCTCGGCAATGGCGGGGCCGGGTTTATTGAGGGTTGCACAATGGCAAGCGTTGGGGCGCAAGCGTTGCGCCCCTACAGGGGTCAAGACCACCAGTTTTCGCCTTCGGCTTTTAATTCCCTGGCCATTAAAGCCTCCACTGCCGCTATGGGGGTGATTTCGCCTTGTAATAACTGGTTAACGGCAATGGTAATTGGCAGGGTAATTTTGTGAGATTTGGCCACATTGAGTAAAACTGCGGCGGTATTCACGCCTTCTGCTGTGCCTTCGAGGTGGGCGAGAATTTGGGGGAGCGATCGCCCCTGGCCCAAGCTATAGCCCACCTGATAATTCCGCGACAGGGGACTGCTACAGGTGGCCAGTAAATCCCCTAAACCGGAGAGGCCGAAAAAGGTTTCCGGTTGCGCCCCCAAGGCCACACCGACCCGCACCATTTCCGGCAAGGCACGGGTGAGTAAGGCCGCTTTCGCATTGGTTCCCAGGGCTAAACCATCACAAACCCCGGCAGCGATCGCCATGACGTTTTTTAACGTCCCCCCCAATTCCGTCCCGATGGGATCGCAGTTGAGATAAACGCGGAAATGATCACTAGCTAGGCAGGTTTGCACCTGGGTCGCCGCTGCAAAATCGGTGCTGGCCACCACCGTTGCTGCCGGTAAACCTTGGGCAATTTCCTTTGATAAATTGGGCCCTGATAAAACGACGATGGGATAGTGGGGGAAAGCGGCTTGCCAAAGTTGGGCGGGGGTTTGCTGGGTTTGCGTATCAAGGCCTTTAGTGGCAGTGACGAGGATCAGATCCTCTGGCAGGGGTAGGGTTGCAAGATGGGCGATCGCCCCCTCCACCCCCGCCATGGCCACCGCCGAAACAACGATCCGACTCTCACCTAAACAGGCGGCTAAATCCAACGCTCCCCGCCGTGACCATACCTGTACCCGCTGTCCCGCCGCCGCCCCTAAGGCTGCCAAGCCCTCTCCCCAGGCCCCCGCCCCTAAAATCGTGATAGCGTCACCCATAAAACCTTTCCTATTGAACAACTCATGACCTACCGCAACCCCACCCCCACCGTCGATATCATTATCGAACTAAGCGATCGCCCTGATCGCCCGATCATCCTGATTGAGCGGCAAAATCCGCCCTATGGTTGGGCGATTCCGGGGGGGTTTGTGGACTATGGCGAGGCAGTGGAAACGGCGGCGCGGCGAGAAGCCCGCGAAGAAATTAGCCTTGATGTGACACTGGTTGAGCAGTTTTACGTCTATTCCGATCCCCAGCGGGATCAGCGACAACACACGATCAGCATCGTGTTTATCGCCACCGCCAGCGGGGAACCCCGCGCCGCCGATGATGCCAAAACCGTTGGGCTATTCCTCCCCGATCGCCTCCCTGAACCGCTTTGTTTCGATCATGGCCAAATCTTGACAGATTACTGGCACTATCGCCAGGGGGGCGATCGCCCCAAACTTTAACCGTTATCTCCTGTTTTTCAAGAATCAGCCGACAATCGCCTCGGTTTTTCCGTATATTCCCTAGGTTAGTCGTGACTTAGATCACACTGTACTGAATAATTGATCACATCATCAACCCCAGAGAGGGCGGATCATGGACATATCTACTTTCATGATGTGTAAATCCAGTGACACGAGCACCTTTAATTCGCCGCTTGGTGGAGAAAGCGTTATACATTCGTCGCCTAACACCTGAAATTGAGAACGCGATCAATCTGGAATTAACCCGCATTGGTCATATTTCCGATGTAGACTATGAAGCTCTTGAACTGCTCATGGCTGAAATGGATGCTGGGCGCATTCACTTGACCCCCAGCCGCTAACCGCTCCCCCTTTCACGACCAAGCCGCATCTACACTGTGCTTGCCCATTAACAGCTTTTCCCGATCACACCCCTCAAAAATCTGCTGCTGAGGCAAAGTAGGGGCGAAAAAGTTTTGTGCCTCCAGCAGGCTTACGCCAACGCCCCTACTTTGTCGGATTCTGATCAAGTGGATTGCAGATTAATTGAAGATGGGGGCGATCGCCACCTCAAACCCCGGCAATAGCGGTGATGTGAGCGCATCCCCCACGCCTAACGTCGCTGCTCGCTCAAGCTGTGCCGCCACCCGTCGGTACACCTCCACCGTTTGCAGTTGCCAATTGACAATCCAATATTCCTGCACCCCATAGCGGGAATAGAGTTTCAGTTTGATTTCGGTATCGCGCTGGATATTTTGCGATCCGGCGGAAAGCACTTCGACGACCAATTCTGGCGCAACGATAAAATGCCCGGCTTCATCCAGGCCATGCTCTAAGCGGGCATTGCTGGCCCAAACGAGATCGGGGATCACGGCATCATAGGGCGAAAAGATTACACCGGGTGTACTGACGGGTTTGCCCAATTTCGTTTGGCGTGACCACAACTCTAATTCAAACTGAAGATTACCGCCTGCATTTTGATGGCGAATATGGGGGGCATGGGTCACGTACAGTTCTCCATCAACGATTTCATAACGTTTCCAGCCGCCATCGTCGGGCATGGCGGTTAAATCGCGGGTAGTCCAGCGGAGGCTAGGGGCAACCATCGGCAAGGGTGAAGGGTTCTAGGGATGGAACCAGTCTAGCGAAAATCGAAGGTTATCGCTGGAGATTAACCTATGGAATCAAGAAAGACATGATATAAATCCGCTTAATCATATCGTCCAAAGCTGTCGGTGATGTAGGGGCGAAAAATTTTTCGCCCTTACATAAATCGATGCCAAAATCGAATTTCCTATGAGTATTAATTAGGTTGTTTATGATATATATTCCTGAAAGTCATCTAGGGGAGTATCAAAATTATCGGTAATCCAGACTTTACCTTGCCAAACGCCTAGACCACCACGTTTGTTTAACATTGTTTTGGGCAATGCTTCAATTGAGCCAGTACATTGATCAGTGGTGATGATTTTCTGTAGAACAAATAAACGTAATTGCATGCTCATTTGAAGAGAATTTAAACTATTTGTCATCGTTTATTCATAATTTATTTTTGACTTACTAAATGAGAATTTTCAGACTCCCACTTTTTCCGATGTTCTTTTAATTTAGAATTAATTGAGTATTGCTCTTTTTTGGGAATTTCCGAGTCAAATTTATTGATATTTTCTTCTATTGCTTGAATCAATGCTTGACCAATTTCAGAAAATTCTGCATCATTTTTTAAGATTTTAATTGCAGTTTTTAGTTGTTTTTTTGTGGCATATACTATCTTTTTTAAATGCTTTTTTTTCAAAACAGGTATATCTTTATTCAGGAAATTATACCAAAACTCTAAAACAGCTTGAAACACATAAATTGCTTGTAAAATACCAGTAAGAGGTCGAGGATCATCACGCCAAGGAGAATAATGTATTTCTTCAGTGCTACCTCCTATAATAATTGGATCTAAATTTAATAAAGCATTAAGCTTATGATGATGATATTCATGAACTAAAGACTCTACTATTACTGATGTATCTGACATCCAAGATAATACTAAAAGTCCAGGTATTTCTCGAAACGTTTGACTTTTGTGAACATCAGTAGCATGAGAATATATGGGACTTAACGATTGTATTCCAATTAACATTTCACTAGCTAAAAAATTTGAACAGCTATCTATCCAAAACCAAGCTTCTTCTAAGCTTAATAACCACTTAGCAATCGAAGTTGGTGTTAATTCTTCAAAGTTCAAATTGTAGCGACCAGCTAACTTAAAATTACTGTCAAAACTATTTAATTCAATTCCATTTTTAAGATGGGGAATTTCTTTTTCAAGCATATCCAAAATCTGATCGCCATCCGTATGAATTTCAAAATGTCCATTGTTAGTAACAATGTGGATTTTTTCAAGGGCTATATTATGAGGATGTTGTAAATAAATTCCTGCTCCAGGTATGGTAACAGTACCAGAATGATCAGTGTATATACAACAACTAAAACTCTCTATCTCGTCACACAACGCCATTGCCAAAAGAAACTTTTGGAAGGATTCTAAATGAACCTTAATGTGTATCCCTGGAAATAAAAAATGATCTTTTTGATTAATTAATCGCCAAGCTGTATCTAACCAAGCACTAAAAGATGGATGCCCTAAAACCTTTTTTTGAGTAGCTTTAGAAAAAGATTTTACCAATTCAAAATACTGACTAAAATTGGTATCATGATTTAAACTAGGAAATTCTGACTGTAGCTGTTGATAAAAATTCGTAAATCTGAGCAATGTTCTATGATATTCTGTCAAAAAAATCGCATTGATCAATGGATCAGATGAACCTGTAGGGGAAACTAACTTTTTCACAGTGTCAGTATCTAGTTTTATAGCCATAATGCAATATTCAGGCTTAAGATTATTTCAAGATACAAGATGTCGATGTTTTGTTGCCTCTAAATTTTTAATCACTTCTTGACGAATCGTAGTAATTATTTTCTTCAAATCAGAACAATACACTGAAGGATTTTGAAATTGATTTTCTTGAGAATATCTATGAGGGAGATAACCACCACCACAAACCTTAACTAGCTTACATTCTTGACAAGCTGTGCTCAAATATTTCCACTTTTCTTGACGCTCAATAACTTTCGACGAGCAAAAAATATCATCAAAACTATGGGTAAATATATTCATTCCCAACTTTGTAGCTTCTGGATAAGTAACTTTTAAAGTGTCAACAGCTTCTATATCTCCATTAGTTTCTATAACTGCAAAATCTATAGGATTTAATCCCCATTCTTCTGACTTTACTTGAAGTCCTAAAAATAAAGAAACAATATCTTCAAACTTTCTTATCCTTATGGTTTGAGGTTTTTGGTGATACCACATGTCAAAAACTTTTAATAGCCAATCTGCATAAGGAGTTACATCAAGAGATTTTTCTTTTCCAAAAGGTCTTAAATTATGATGATTTAAAGGTAATAAAAAATCAATAAATCGAGGACTATATTCTGATAAATAAGAATAGACTTTTTGGGGATCATTGTGTAGATCAATGACACACAAAAAACCACTCCAAATTTTTTTACCCTGATCACTATTTAATAATTCAAGTGCCTTTTCTACCTTTTCAAATGAAGATCTACCTTGATAATCTAATCTGTGTTGATCATTGGCTTCTTTGTAGCCATCCATGCTCAATCCAATACTGATATTATTGTTTACACAAAAATCAAAAATTTCCTTGCTTAATAAAATACCATTTGTTTGTATGCCAAATTTCAATTCAATCTCAGTAACATTCTGACTAATGATTCGTTGAAAACTTTCGAGATATTCTAAGCCTCCCAAAAGTGGTTCTCCACCATGCATTATTACAGAAAACTCAGAGATTTGATGATTTTGAGTATGTTCATTAATTCTTTTTCCCAACTGTTTAATTGTTTCTTCTGCCATTTTTAGGGGCTGCTGTTGCCAACTTTGGTCATTGCCATGATACATATAGCAATAATCACAGTTAATGTTACAGCGTGATATAACTTTACAAACAAGTGATCGCAAAGGTGTAAAATGATTCATGAATTTTTTTTGAAATCAATAAAATTTTTTCTAACCTGAGCAAATAGTTCCTCGCCAGAACCCTTACTTGACTTGAGTCCTGGCTTTTACCTGAGTCCTTGTCTTTTAGAGGGGTGGGTTTTTCAAATATGCAGAATGACCACTACCATTTGAAATATTTTTTTGTAAAATGTTACCAAGTGCGGTATCTTTCAGAGAATCTAAATCACACAAATCAAATTGTTCTAAATCAAGAACAATAGAATCTGTCTCTAGTTGAGGAGTAGTGAGTGATTTTTCTTTTGCTTGAGTCATTGTTTTAAGTTTTAATATCCTTCAGATCAGTTTATCGAATCAAGAAACATCCTGTTCTGTAGCAATTATTCCAATCTATTTTTCTTTTGTCATCCCCTTGAGTGTGGGAATTTAGGGGTATTTCCAAAGTTAAAAATGGGAGAATGTGGGATAATGGGGGTTAAATATAAAAAACCATACAAAACTACAACCAGGTTTAGCAGCCATGAACATTCAACAAGCGTTGCAGTGGACAGATGAGTTGATTTTCGTCAGAACTGGGAAGCACCTGGACTCGCTGGAGCGGGTCATTTTGAAGGGGGCGTGGGAGGGTAAAGGATATCAGGATATCTCTGAAGAGTACCATTGCACTAATGATCATGTCCGCAAGTCAGCATCGGAATTGTGGACAGTCCTGTCTGAACTGCTGGGGGAGGATGTTAAAAAGAAGAATGTGCGCTCCCTGATCGAACGAGAAATATTTACCTACTACAATGATGGTGTGCATATTGGTGATCAAATAAATGTCTGTAATGATTTATACAATCAAGCAGGAAAAGGTCAGCGATCGCCCACCCACCCAACCGCTCAACCCCGCCACGACCTCAGCCAAGCCCCCGAATACCTCAACCTCCACAGCCGCACCGCACAACTAGCCACCCTCAAACAGTGGATCTGCCAAGAAAAGAGCCGCATCATCACCCTCACCGGCCTATCAGGAATCGGCAAAACTGCCCTAACGAGACAACTGGTAGAACAAATCAAAGACCACTTCGATCACATCCTGTGGCGCAGTCATCGCAAATTTCCCACCCTCACCGCCCTCCAAAACAACATCCTCGACTTTCTGACCCCTCCCCAGCCCAACCAAGACCCACCCATTACCAACCCCTTAAGCTCCCAAAACTCCCTAATCAACCATCTCAGGAGCCATCGCTGCCTCATTATTCTCGATGACTTCCACGAAACCCTAACCCCCGGTGAATTAGTCGGCCACTACCATCCCAACTACCAAGACTATGGCCACCTGATTCACGAAATCGGACAACTCCCCCACAATAGTTGCCTCCTGCTGCTCACCTGGGAACAGCCCCTGGAAATCACCACCCTTCAAACCGAAACCCCCCACTGTAGAACCCTACGCATTTTGGGACTGGAGACAGTAGCCATTGAGATTTTGAAAACAAGAAAACTACAAGACGAGCAAAACTGGCCAGAACTCATTGAACGCTACAGCAGTAACCCCCTATGGCTTAATCTCATTGCCTCCACGATCCTAGATTTATTCAACGGTAGCGTTCAAGAATTTCTCGCTTATCCCACTCTATTCTTAGGAGACGTAGAACCCATTCTCCAACAACACTACCAACGCCTCTCAGCAACCGAGAAAATTCTACTTCAGTGGTTAGCCGACCAAAACCAACCCGTAAAAATTAACCAGAAACCTCCAGAGCTTTTATCAGATTCCCAGTTTCTCAGAGCAATCCAATCCCTAAAAAGACGTAGTTTAATCGACAACCCCGCCCACTTAAGCCTACAACCAGCCATTAAACAGTATGTTGAAAATCTGAATGCTGAGTTTGGTGATGTAATCCATAACCACAGTTGATCAACAGCATAGGCATCAAAAGCAGAATCGGCGGTGATGATAGATAAGGAACGGTTCATTGCCTGGGAAATTAAGATACGATCAAAGAGACTCGCTGCCTCAGGGTATTGTTGAATCGTTCAATGTAGCTCGTTTTACTAAAATAGTGCGGGAGTCTGAAAGCCCCGTCAATTTATTGCGGAGATGAAAGACGACACGAGCCAGCAATTCTCATTATGCGGGGGATTCCTGCTGAGGTGTCTATTTTTAGGCAGTTCAATCACCTACACTCCTCATTCTGTCGTTCAGATTATCCGGATGAAAAGCTTCAAAAAGCCATGATTTCAGTGCAAATGCTCTAAAACAAGGGGGCGATCGCCCTCCTAACGGGGAAGGGTTAACCCTTCACACAAAGCACCTGCTTAAGCGTGGCGACAATTTCCACCAAATCCCCTTGATTAGCCATCACCGTTTCAATGGGTTTATAGGCGGCTGGAATTTCATCAATCACCTGGGCATCTTTGCGGCATTCGATCCCCTCCGTTTGAGCGATCAAATCCTCAAGGGTGAATTCCCGTTTCGCCTTAGAGCGCGACATTAACCGCCCCGCCCCATGGCTGCAACTGCAAAAGCTGTGGGCGTTGCCCTTGCCCTTGACAATGTAGGATTTTGCCCCCATCGAACCGGGAATAATCCCATAATCCGACTCTTGGGCCCGCACCGCCCCCTTCCGGGTCACATACACCGATTCCCCGAAATGCACCTCTTTTTCCGCGTAGTTGTGGTGACAATTCACCGTCAGGAGCGGCTTCGTGGGCTTGCCCCCGGCGAGATGCTGCTCGACAATCCGCTTAAACCGCGCCATCATCACCTCCCGGTTATAACGGGCGTATTGTTGCGCCCATTGGAGGTCATGCCAGTAGGCGGCGAACTCCGGTGTGCCGGTGACGAAATAGGCGAGATCGGGATCGGGGAGCTTTTGAGCCGCGAGTTTTTGCAGTTCCTTAGCGGTGCTGATGTGGCATTGGGCCAATTGATTGCCAATATGGCGCGAGCCGGAATGGAGCATCAGCCACACCTGGCCCTCGGTATCGAGGCAAAGCTCAATGAAATGATTGCCCCCACCGAGGGAACCCATTTGTTGCACAGCCTTCGTTTCCAACCGTTTCACGCCAGGGTGGAGGTCTTTAAACCCCTGCCAGCCCTGCCAGTTGGTGACGGTGCGATCGCCCTCCTTATTCGCCTCAAATCCCACGGGGATCGCCGCCTCAATCTCTTGGCGAATCCGCTTCAGTTTCCCCTCCAACTGTTCCCCCCGGAAAGGGGTTTGGATCGCTGCCATGCCGCAGCCAATATCCACCCCCACCGCAGCGGGAATAATCGCGTCCTGGGTGGCAATCACCGAACCCACCAAGGCCCCTTTCCCTAAATGAACATCGGGCATCAGGGCAACGTGCTTAAACACAAAGGGGAGGGAGGCGACATTTTTCGCCATCCGGGTTTCTTCACTGCTGAGGTCATGGCCCGCCCAGGAGAGGACGGGGGCAGCAGTGGATAACGGCAAAGTTTCGTAGGCCATGGGGAGTTTCCCAATTCACTTGTAGCATTGTAGTATATGTATTACGGTAGCGCAAGGGCCGACCCGCCCTCCCCTCAACTTTCGCCTTTGCAGTATGATCTGAAGAGAGAACACAACACACTCAGGTTTTATGGCTTATACACTTCCAGCACTGCCCTACGATTACACGGCATTAGAACCCTACATCTCCAAAAGCACTCTGGAATTCCACCACGACAAGCACCACGCAGCGTATGTCAACAACTACAATGCAGCGGTGGCGAATACGGAATACGATAGCCAAGCCATTGAAGATGTAATCAAAAGCGTTGCGGGCAATCCCGATAAAGCGGGCCTGTTCAACAACGCCGCCCAAGCTTGGAACCATTCCTTCTACTGGCAATGTATGAAACCCAATGGTGGCGGCACACCCACCGGGGCCTTGGCGGATAAAATTAATGCGGATTTTGGCAGTTTTGACCAGTTCGTTGAAGCCTTTAAGGCGGCCGGTGCAACCCAGTTCGGCAGCGGCTGGGCTTGGTTGGTGCTGGAAAATGGCACATTGAAAGTGACCAAAACCGGCAACGCGGATCTGCCTTTGGTGCATGGCCAAACAGCATTGTTAACGATGGATGTTTGGGAACACGCTTATTATTTGGATTACCAAAACAAGCGTCCTGATTACATCAATACGTTTATCACCCAATTGATCAATTGGGATTTTGTCGCCAGCAATTTCGCGGCGGCATAATCCATCCATTGATGGCTTGATCATCCCCGTAGGGGCGAAAAATTTTTCGCCCCTCCTTTTTTTGGCCTTGAAAAATGCTAACGTTCGCCCTAGCATTCCTTTGGATCATCAACCATTGAATTGTCTATGTCTCATCCCCCCGCCTCATCAAACCGTATTTTTGGCTTACCCGCAGCACAGGGGCGATGGTTACTGATTCCCTTGGGGATCACTGTGTTGCTCTGTTTGGGTACGGTTTATTCCTGGAGTGTTTTTCGCAAACCTTTAGAAGCGGCCTTTAACATCACTGCCACCGAAAGCCTCCTTCCCTATACCGTCGCTTTGGTGTCCTATGCCATCCTCATGCCCATCGCTGGCTTTTATATTCCCCGCTTGGGAACCCGCTTAACGACGGCGATCGGCGGCTTAATCGTTGGGGCGGGCTATATCCTCTCCAGTTTTAGCAGCAATATCACGATGATGACGCTCACCTATGGAATCATTGCCGGTACAGGGGTGGGCATTACCTATGGTGTGCCGATGGTGGTGATGGCCCGTTGGTTTCCCGATCGCAAGGGTTTGGCGGTGGGTCTGACGATTATCGGCTTTGGCCTGTCGCCCCTGATTACTGCACCCTTGGCGAATCATTTAATTAATGTCTACGGCGTACAGGTGACGCTGCGGATTTTAGGTATTGCCTTTGCGATCCTGATCACGGCCCTTGCTGTCACCCTCAAACTTCCCCCTAAGGATTGGCATCCTGATCACGCTACCGATACACCCCGGGCCAAGATTCCCCCCCAAACCTATCCGCCGCAAATGCTCAAAAGCCGCTCTTTTTATGGGTTGTGGCTCTGCTATACCATTGGGGCGTTGGTGGGGTTGACGGCCATTGGGATTTCTAGCCCGGTGGGGGAGGAGGTGATTCAAATTGAGCCGGCCATTGCTGCGAGTAGTGTTTCCCTCTTTGCCCTGTTTAATGGCTTGAGTCGCCCCCTGTTTGGCTGGTTGAGCGATCGCTTCCGGCCGCGGGATGTGGCGATCGCCACCTACGTTTTAATCCTGATCGCCTGCATTTTAATGGCCCACGCCCAAACCGGCCAGGTGATCAACTATCTGGTGGCCTTTTGCCTGTTTTGGTTCTGTTTGGGGGGATGGCTGGCGATCGCCCCCACCACCACGCTCCGCTTTTTCAACCCCGACCACTACGCCCAAAACTACGGCATTGTCTTCACCGCCTACGGAGTTGGGGCCTTAATTGGTACACTCACCGCCGGCCAAATTCGTGACTGGTTTGGCAGCTATACCTACGCCTTCTATCCCATGGCCGGTTTAGCAATTTTGGGGATTATCCTGGCCACCTTCCTGCTCAAGCCAGATCATCGCCCCTAATGCATCCCAGTTCGGACAATGTACCCATTTGGAAGGGAGTCGGAAGCAGGAAAAATCTCTCATCCCTCATCCCTCATCCCTCATCCTTCATCCTTCATCCCTCATCCTTCATAACCCCCCCCAGACCATTGCCCCGAGGGTAGCCAAATCCCACCATCCGCCATCACCCGGTCAAGGGCCATCACATAAATCCAGGCTTCCCCTAGGGAGGCCCCATTGGGATCAAAAATGGGTTGGCGTTGGCGTTGGTATTCATTGAGATGGGGCGATCGCCCCTCTTCATAGGTTTCTAAGGGATCAATGGCCGCCAACACTTGCGGATCATCAAAGTGGAATAAGATCCCCTGGACTTTTTCGTTGCCAGGGGTGAGAGCGGGATAGCCCTGGCGGGGAAGATGGAAAAGTTGCCCCCAAACCCAGGCGGTTTCAAAGGTGTGGGGGCGATCGCCACAATAGGCGGCATAATTCATTTCACCGGGCTTGAGCGTACCGTAAACAAAAAGATCGACCATCGGAGCGAGCAGAAAAATCACCCAGCCATTGTAGCGAAAACTGTAGGGGCGAAAAATTTTTCGCCCCTCTCCCCTTAAACGGTTGGGTTTCCTCAAGCCCCTCGCCCAACCGAGGGGTTTGGGGTGAGGGTTTTGAGGAACAGTTGAAGTCGGTTTAACCGACCATGGAGCCATTGGGTAATGTGGTGTGGTCTAAAACTGCAACTTCCCAATTAACCCCCTGCTCCTTCGCGCCTCGGAAATTCGCCCCCGTCAGATTGGCCCCCATCAAATTGACCTCGGTAAAATTAGCTCCCCACAAATAGGCATTGTGCAAACTAGTGCGTTGCAGATTTGCCCCGCTGAGATCCGCTTGATTGAGGGTGGCGGCGGTTAAATCTGCATTGCGGAGATTGGCCTGGGTGAGGTTTGCTTTGGATAAATTTGCCTCCGTGAGATCTACCCGCATCAGATTGCTTCCTGCCAAATTTGCGGCTTGAAGATTGGTTCGAGCCATAAATGCCGTGCGAATTTGACTAAAGCTCAAGTTTGCCACTGTTAAAATCGCATCGCTGAGGTTTGCACCGCTGAGTTTTGCTTCACTGAGATCCACCCCATCCAGGTTTGCACCTTGCAAATCGACCCCATTCATATAGGCTTCAGTGAGCTTAATTCCATTCAGGTTTGCACCGCGTAAATTTGCCCCACTTAACCGCGCTCCGGACAAATTTGCCCAGCTAAAATTAACGTTTTGAAGATTTGCCCCCCGAAAGTTAATGCCCTGTAAATTAGCTCCGCAGAGGTTGACGGATTCTAGGTTTGATTGCCGTAGGTTGACATGATTTAAGGTTGCGCCGCTCAGTTTTGCGCCTTTGAGGACGGATTTAATAAATTCGGCCCCTTTCAGGTTGGCTTTGGTTAAATCCGCTGCGACTAAACTCGCTGTGTTCACCTTTGCCATGGAGAGATCAGCCCGAAATAAAAAGGCTCCCGATAAATTCGCCCCATTCAGATTCGCCCGACTCAAGTTCACCGCTCCTAAATAGGCCCCCCGGAGATCAATATCAGACAATTTGGCCTGCTGAAGATTTGCCCCCATCAGGTTAATGCCGTGAAAATCTCGTTCACCGTTGTTGTAGCGTTTGAGTAGTTCTTGAGCATCCATAAGACATTTCCCTCCGGTTGGCAAAGACGATCTGCTTGAACTCTTTTAATGTTCTATTTATATTGTGGGAGACTTATCCCTCAATTGGGGTTAATTTTTTTAAAGATCATGCTTAACATTTCTCAGCAAATCTATGGAATTGGGGGAACTTTTGGCGATCGCCTCCCATCTTCAACCTATTATTTTGATCCCATGGGTCAATGAGCTGATTAAGAGATGGACATTTATCAGATTTCAAAGGCTAAATTACGATGAATTTGAGAGGATTTGCGGGTTTAGGTTGCTGCTTTTGGCTGTTGACGTTGGGCAATGCCTATGGACAATCGATCACCGTTGCCCCCGATGGCACAGGCACAATCCTGGATCAACATGGCCAAATCTGGCAAATTCAAGGCGGGAGCTTATCCCGTGATGGCCAGAATTTGTTCCATAGTTTTGAGCGGTTTAACCTCAGCGCGGGGGAAGTGGCCCAGTTTTGGAGCAATCCCGCCATTGTGAATATTTTGGGGCGCGTGGTGGGGGGGGATGTCTCCCAAATTAATGGCTTAATGCAGGTGGTGGGCAGTGGGGCGAATTTATATTTGCTCAATCCGGCGGGGATTATTTTTGGCCCCAATGCTCGCCTTGATGTGGGGGGGAGTTTTTTCGCGACGACGGGCGATCGCCTCGGCTTTGGTACAGGGTTTTTCAATGCCACGGGCCCCAACGATTACGCCCAATTGGTGGGAACCCCCAACCACTTCAGTTTCCTCACCGATCAACCCGCCGCCATCCTCAATCAGGGGACGCTCACCGCACCGGGTCAGGTGGGTTT
The DNA here is from genome assembly GCF_034932185.1 of Spirulina sp. CCNP1310. Lineage (NCBI taxonomy): Bacteria > Bacillati > Cyanobacteriota > Cyanophyceae > Spirulinales > Spirulinaceae > Spirulina > Spirulina sp. CCNP1310. The sequence continues at coordinate 142,296 of NZ_JAYGHW010000001.1, forward strand.
AATTGCCGGATCAGTCCTTAATACCGGAGCAATCACCGCCGGCCAAGGTTTAACCCTCGCCGCCGTCGGGGAAAACCACGTCCGCCTCTCCCAAGGGGGAATGTTGCTCACCGTGGACTTGCCCGCTGAAGCAGTGGCGCGGGGGTTTACGCCCTTGGAGTTACCGGGGTTATTAACCGGCGGGATGCAATTAGCCGGGCGGATTGCTGCGCCCCAGATTGACCTGATCGCTACAGGTGAGCTTACCGTTGCCGATCCCCGTCAGGTGATCACCGCTGATGGACTCTTTGGCCCCCGCGTTACCCGTTGGGGGAGCGGCCCCTTGGGCTATACCTTCATTGATAGCCGGGTCAAGGATTATCACAGCCTGCTCTATGGGGGAGTAGCGGGGACGATTAGCCAGGTGATTGGCCGGGATCAGGAAGGGTTAGAGGCGATCGCCCTCGCCTTGGGAGCAGCGGCGCAGCCGGTGGCGGCAGTGAATTTGGTCGCAGAAGGCAATCAGGGCCATTTCCTGTTAGGTCGTACCTTGGTAACAGCAAATACCGTGGCCCAACATCAGGACACCCTCAGCAATTGGGGGGCGAATTTAGCAGCGGGGGCGGATATTCTGATTTACAGTTGCTTTACGGCCTTGGGGACAGTGGGGGAGGCGTTATTGGGGGCCATTTCCCAAGCCACGGGCGCAGATGTAGCGGGATCGACCAATATCACCGGCGATCACGCCACCCTAGGGGGGGATTGGGTTTTGGAAGCCCAAACCGGAGCCATTGAAGCCCTAACGCCTTTTAATGCCAACGTTCTTGAACAATATCAAGGCACATTAGCCACCTATTTAGTCAATCCGGGCGATATTTCTAATACCGGCTCCGGCTTTACCGGCGGCCTCACCTGGGCCGTTCAACAAGCCAATCTTAATCCCGATTTTGACACGATCATTTTAGCCACCAATAGCCGTTACGAATTTACAACCTTCTTTGATACCGGTGGCTTCAGTGCCACGGGCAACTCTGCCCTCCCTGCATTAACCGGGAGCTTGGAAATTCAAGGCAATAATGCCACCTTGGCCCGGGCCGCCACCGCCACGAATCAGTTTCGCATCCTCCAAATTGATGGCACTGTCACCTTAACCAATCTCACCATTGAGGGCGGGAATAGTGGCAATCCGGGAGCGGGAATTCTCAATACCAATAGCGGCAACACAGTGCTGCGTAATCTTGCCGTGCAAAATAACCGATCTTTAAATACCGCTGGGGGTATTAGCAATGAGGGGATTTTAACGCTGCAAAATAGCACTGTTCGCAACAATACCGCTGACTCCAGAGCGGGCGGCATTGATAATCGACCGGGTGGAACGCTGACGGTAATCAACAGTGAGATTTCTGGTAATGAAAGCTTAGTCACCTTTGGCGGAGCGGGCGGTGGCTTAAGCAACTATGGGACGGCAACGGTGCAAAATAGCATCGTGAGTAATAATCGCAGTACGGGGGCTTCCGGTGGGGGGATTACCAACGATGGCACGATCAATATCATTGGCACAACGGTACAGGGTAACATCAGCGGCAATTATGGCGGGGGATTGTTCAACCGCACCAATGCCACATTGATCAACAGTACCGTTCAACAAAATGCTACCGGTAATGAGGGGGGCGGCATTGGCAATTTCCAAAATTTAACCCTGGTGAATAGTACTGTGAGCGGTAATGTTGCCCCTAATTATGATGGGATCGCCAGTCGGTTCGCCGTGGCCAACACCACGCTACAGGATAGTACAATCAGCGGTAGCACAGCATTTCGAGATTTACGGGTGTTTGGCGATGTGCAAATTTGGGGGAGTGAGTTTGATCTGGATGGTGTGGGGGTATCCGGTACGGGAAATCTTCAGATTGCCCCCCTCAACCCCAACCAAGGGATGTTCATCGGTGGGAGCCAAAATAATACCCCTGCCTTGGATATTACCAGCACAGAATTAAGCCTGTTTAACGATGGTTTGAACCGGATCACCTTCGGTCGCTCCGATAGTACCGCACCCTTGACAATTACTGGTGCTACAGCGGTGCGTGATCCTCTCACGCTCCTCAGTGGTCAAGCAGTGGCTATCAATAACACCATTCAAACCCAAGGCAATGCCTTAACCATCCAAGCCGGAACGACGATCAACGCCACCGGAACCATTAACACGTTTAGCAGTGGTGGCGGCGGCGCGGTGACGTTGACCGCACCGGGAGAGATTGCGTTCCGCAATGTGATTGCTGCCGGGGCTAGTGGCAGCGGCGGCGCGGTGACAATCACCAGTGCCGGGGGGTCAATTACCACCAACGGCCAAGGCCTGATGGATACCAGTTCCGGCACAGGCAACGGCGGAGCCGTCACCCTCACCGCTCCCCAAGGCATCCATACGGGCGCAATTTTCACTGAATCCCTGACGGGCCAAGGGGGAGCAGTTCGCCTCGAAACTGCCAAAATGGTACGCCTGACGGGAACGGTTAGCAATAGCGCGTTTCAAGGGGGCAACTGGAGCATTGCCACCGCTGGCGGGGCTGGGGGGGGGACGGTGTTGATTCGTCATGGGGGGAAAGGGATGATTCCTTTTATCGTGGGCGATAGCACGATCAACGGCAGCGCGGGCGGCATTACCACCGGCACAGGGCCGGAACAAACAATTTTGCCCCTCAATAGCTACCGCTTCACCCATCGCCAAGCCGGGATCGAAATTACCCCCGATATTTTCCCCCCCAATTTCGCCACGATCCTTGCTGGCTCGACCCCCAACACCCAGGCGGGGGTTGATTTGTTTGATGATTTGGTGAATAACATTGGCGATCGCCTTGGTACGCGCACCACCTTCACCGAAAAAGGCTTCAATTGGGATGGCGAAGGCGGCGGCGATCTCGGTCGCCTTGAATTAGAACTACCCCGTTTAGATGAAGCCTTTGCCGCTCGGTTTGAAGAGCAGTTTGGCTCACAACTTGCCGCCCGACGGGGAAGCAACGGGGAAGAGGAAGAAGAATCCGAAGGGACTTCCATCGCCTCGATGCGGGCCACCCTCAGCCGCATCCATGCCCAAACCGGCACAAACCCCGCCCTCATTTATGTGTTTAGCTATCCCCATCAGTTAGAGGTGGTGGTGGTCACGCCGGAAAATTACCTGATTCGCCGTGTTGTTCCAGAAGCGAATCAAGTTGCCCTCCAAATGGAGATCGGGCGGTTCAGCCGTGGGGTGAGCAACCCTCGCCTCCTTCAGAGCTATCGCCAACCCGCCCAACAACTCTACGATTGGTTGATTCGCCCCATCCATGCTGACCTGAAATCTCTCAATATCGATACGTTGCTGTTTACCCTGGATGCGGGGCTGCGGACGATTCCTTTGGCGGCGCTTCACGATGGCGAAAACTTCCTGATCGAAGAATTCAGCCTTGGGCAAATCCCTAGCCTTAGCCTCACCAACAGCAGTTATCAACCCCTCCATCAAGCCCCCGTCGTGGCCATGGGGGCCTCCACCTTTGCCACCCACAACCCTTTACCCGCCGTACCTTTGGAGTTGGCCTTAATCACTCAAGATGGGGGGGCTACATTCCATAACGAAGCGTTTACCTTTGAGAACCTGCGGAATTACAGCCGCAACCAAGATTATCAAATTGTTCACCTCGCCACCCATGCGGATTTCCGCGATCGCCCCGATCAAGCCTATATTCAACTGTGGGATCGGGCGATCGGCTTTGAAGAACTCCGCCAACTGCAATGGTACACCGATCCTCAAATTGAACTCCTCGTTCTCAGTGCTTGCCGGACTGCCTTGGGGAGTCCAGAAGCAGAACTCGGCTTTGCCGGGTTGGCGGTGGGGGCGGGGGTCAAATCTGCCCTAGCTAGCCTATGGTATGTGAGCGATTTAGGCAGTTTAAGCTTAATGAATGAATTTTATCGCCACCTGCGCGATCCTGAAGTGACGATCAAAGCCGAAGCCCTGCGCCGCGCTCAACTTTCCCTATTAGAGGGGCAAAAAACCATTGAGGGCAATGCTTTAGTGTTGCGCAGCGGGGGCAATCGCACCACCATCCCCCTCCCTCCTACTCTCACCCAAACCACCAACCCCGATTTAAATCATCCCTTCTATTGGAGTGCTTTTATGATGGTGGGCAGTCCCTGGTAAAGACAAAGGGGCGAAAAATTGGGGCGAAAAATTGGGGCGAAAAATTTTTCGCCCCTACAGACCCATTGATCATTACTTACTTTTTTGTTGGTTTTTCGCCTGCTCAATGGCAATCTCTTTAAGGGCATCAAAGGAATTGCGGTTAGATGTTCCCTCAATTGCCTTCACCGCCAAATCTTGCACCTGTTTCAATGCAGATTCCAACTGTTGCCCCAGATTGTGTAAACGGGTTTCTTGGAGTTGAATCGTTTGCTCTAAACCCTGAATGCGTAAGGCATAATTGCGTTTCTCCCCTTCAATTTCCTTCTCCCGTAAATCGTGGCGCACCTTCGCCTGATAAACCCCAATACGATAACCCTCCTCTTGGCCTTCTTTTTTCTTCTGCTCTACATTGGCATCAAAAACAGTAACCTTTTCCTTCGCTTCTTGATGGGCTTTTTCCTGTTGGGCGATCGCCTTCTCCCGCTCCTCCCAAGCCTTTTCCTGTGAGCTTTTAATTTCAGCTAACTCTTGATAACGCTGTTTTTTCTCCTGCTCATACTCTTCTTGGGCTAACTGCCGCTCAAGGTGTAAACTATACTCATGTTCCGTCGCATCACGCTTTTGAGTAACTTCATAGTTACTATCTCGTTCCGCAACAGCATCATTATGCAATTCCTGCTCTTTTTGCCAAGCATGACAGGCCGCCTGTAACTCTTGATCGAGGGTTTCTTGTTGCCCATTCAGTTCTTCAGAAAATGCTTTACTACTGGTTTCATAATCAGCAATCAATGTTGCTAACGTGTTTTCACCAATCTCAGACAATTCGTGCAATTCTGTTAACTGTTCCTGTTCTTCGGTAACAGCATTCTGAATTTCAGCCAGGGTCGAAGCCTCTTTAATCAGATGCTCAGAAAGAGAACTCACGGCACTCCCGAAACCTACTTGTAAGGTTTCGAGATCTTTGAGAATTAAGTTAATATCAGACTTGGCTTGTTGGGTGGATGTCATGGCCGGTTTTTGCGGTTGAGGGGAAGCGGGTGGAGCGGGTGGAGTAACAGGCGTAGGATTAAGGGGAGGGGTTTGGCTTTGTTTTTGGAGTTGTTGAACCTGAGCTTCTAGAGTAGATTTCTCTTGATTGAGTTCCTCAAAAGCCTCGAGAATTTCAGCTTTAGTGCTTTTGGCTGTTACTTTTTTAACCATGGGAATTCCTCGCTAAGAAGTGGAATGAAAAATGCTCAAAAACCCAAGCTATGGCAATCTTGAATGATCTGTGAAATTGACTAATCCTCTCTCCCAACTGGGATTGGGGGTGAGGGCTTATTTTTCAATTGATTTAGGATCGCACTAGATGATCAAGCTGGTTTTAGGGAGATGCGTGATTAGTTTGGACTGTGGACTTTCGCCTAATCCTTCCCCAATGTGGCAGCACTGGGTTTTGCTGTTATCAATCAAAACTGTCACCCTTAACCTTTCGTAGCCTCTGCACTTTGAAAAGCACGCATCGCCAAAGTCTGCGCTTGGGTTGTAGCTGTTTGCAATTGGGTAGTTAACTCTGCAATTTGTTCTAATTGACGCTGAATTGTTGCCTCAATTGCCGTGATTTTGAATTCATAGCCCTGTTTTTCAGATTCCCATTCTTTTTCTAAGAGATCAGATTTAACCTTGGCCTCACGCTCGGCTTTTTTAATCGCCTCTCCCTTTGCATCATTGTAAGCCTGTTTAAGGGCTTCTTCAAATCCCGCAATTTTTGCTTCATTGGCGACAAATTCGGCTTGATTCGCAGTCAAAACTTGCTCCCGTTCTTGCCAATCTTTATCTTTTTCGCGGCTTAACTCCTGTAACATCCGCTCTTGCAGCCGCCTCGCTTGTTCATACTCATCCAACTCAATTTTACGCTGCTGTTGAATTTGATAGGTATAATCCTCTTGACTTTGTTCGCGATCTTTAACAATTTGGGCGGCTTCTTCTTCAACACGAAGGGTAAATTCTGCCTGTTCTTTTTCCCAAAGTTTGCGGGTTTGGCTGATTTCCTTGGCGAGGGCTTCCCGTTGAGTTTGGGCTTCTTCCGTTAAAGTCCTGAGTTGGCTTTGATGCTCTTGGCGCAAAATGTATAGGGCATCGGCAACGATCCGCACTTGGCGTAGCTGTTGTAAGTTGTCTTGCTCAACCAAGATGGCGCGTTTTAGCTCGTCAAGTTTGCCGGATTCACGGGCTAACCGTTGGGCTAATTCGGTGATGGCACTGCCGAAGTTAAGCTGGAGGGTGGCCATGCCATTGACGATGCTATCAACGGTGTAGGTGGCGGCTTGGGTGAGGAGTTCTTGATTTTTGGCTTTTTCGGCTTCTTCCTCCTTGGTGGCAATTTGGGAGGCGGTTTGTTTATGTTGGGTGAGCAGTTGCTGAAATTGAGCAAGAATTTGTGTTTTGCTGCTGGGTGTGTTCATAAATTTAAATACAGTAGTGTTTTGCGGACTTTCGTCCGTTCCCTAGGGAGAGTGACGGCTCTTCAAGGGTGATGTTTGATGACTGGGTAAAGGCTGTAAACGCATTGCCATTGAGCCTTAAGGGGTAATGGTGCAATGAATGTTTTCAGTATATCGCAAATTCTGAGAATTTACAGTACATTCTTACGCTTTTTGCCGATGGGGGCTGGGTTTGGCCAGGCTTGACGATGGGGGCGCGGGTCAAGGGGCGAGTTTTCTAGGGGTGGAGGGACGGAGGCGATCGCCCCCTTCCTGTTAAGATTTATGTCCTTTCTGAATCCAAGGGGGTTACTCCCCCGCATCAAAGCGATAGCCAAAACCCCGAATTGTTTTAATCATCGAAGGTTGGGAGGGGTCGGCTTCAATTTTTTTGCGAATCTGGCCAATATGCACATCCACCACCCGCTGATCGCCAATGGCGGATTCATCATAATCCCAGACTTCGCTAATCAACTGAGCACGGCTGAGGGCCTTGTTGGGGTTTTTTGCTAAAAAATAAAGCAGATCAAATTCTAGGGTGGTGAAGGGAACCAAGTTGCCGTTCACCTGTACCTGTCGCTGAAGGGGATCAATACTCAGGTGGTTGAAGGTGAGCAGCAGTTGCTCCATGGGGGGAGTGACAGTGCGGGTGCGTTTGAGGAGAGCATTCACCCGCCATTCTAATTCTTGGAGGGCAAAGGGCTTGGTGAGATAGTCATCGGCTCCTTTCTCAAAGCCGATGGCCTTATCTTCGGTGTCGGTGCGACTGGTGAGCATTAATACAAAAACATCAGTCCGTTTTTGCATTTCCTCGCAAAGGTTATACCCCAGGGCATCGGGAAGATTGACATCTAAAATTACCAAAGAGGGGTTAAATCGCCCAAAGAGTTCTAAGGCAGACTTCCCATCGGCCGCTGCTTCGACTTGATAATCTTTCTGACGGAGGAAACGATACACCAGATTACGAATGGCTGGGTCGTCATCCACGACGAGAATCTTGGTGGTGGGGTCGGTCGCCATAGTTACTCTTTAGGAAAATTCAAACACACCGATTTAGCATTATTCTGGAGTTCACACTATGAGTGTACTCAGAATTCACCCTAAATCATGGATGAGGCGAAAAATTGACATCCTCTCCGCCAGCGGACTGGGGCGATCGCGCCTGGATTGTCGCAGATTGAGGCAGTTCGGGCTACACTACGAAAAAGTCAACGCTGGACGCTTCCAGTGTAGAACGATACTGTCTCGCCGGAAGTGGTCGGCCGGCCCAACCGATCTCAGAGGTATCCCAACAGTGAGTGAGCAAAATCCCTATCAAACCCTTGGGGTGACAACAGAGTCTTCCTTTGAAGAAATCCAGACGGCTCGCAATCGTTTGAGTCAAGAACAGGGCGGCGATCGTCAGGCAGTTGACCGGATTGAAGCAGCCTATGATGCTATCATCATGGATCGCCTCAAACTGCGTCAAGAAGGCAAAATCAAAGTCCCCGATGGTATCCGCTTTCCGAAGCCCCCCGTGGCCCCTACGCCCGTGGCAACGGGGACAACTTCCCCCTCCTTGGGTTGGCTCCAAGACTACTTGGATACACCAGGCCAAGGGGATATTCTTTGGCCGGCGGTGGTGTTTGGGGTGGGGGTTGGTTTGGTGCTTTTGGCCCAATCGGCCAAAGACCCCATTTTGGCGCTGGTCTTGACCTTTGCCTTGGGGGCGAATATTTACTTCTTGGTGCGCAAGGAAAAACGCTTTGGGCGATCGCTCTTGATCTCCTTCCTGGGCTTGGTGCTGGGGGTGGGGATTGGGACGGTGTTGGTCAATTTAAGCGGTGTCCCTTTGGGCAATGGCGGATTGTCAGCACCCCAGGTGGTGAATATCGTCACGCTGATTCTGTTTTGGCTGTCCAGTAGCTTTTTACGTTAGGAACGGCTAATGGAAACGGGGGGACAGAGGATTTCTAAGGCGGCGGCGAGGTCGGGAACGATGCGGTCGGGGTAGTAACTGGCGAGGCGATCGCGGTTGCGAATCCCCGACAATACGCCAATCACCGGGATCTTGTGGGTCTGGGCGGCGACAATATCCGCCTCGGTATCCCCAATCATCCAAGTTTTGCGAGCCGGGGGGAGTGTGGCAAGGGCTTGCGCCATGAGCAGGGTTTTATCATTGACATCGCCGGTTTTATGGTAGTCGTTGCCAATGCAATACCGTTGGGCGGGGGGGAAAAAGCGCTCTAGGTTGTAGCGTTGGAGGGGGGCGGCTAACTCCCGCTCGCGGCGCATGGTGAGGATGGCTAGATCAATACCGCAGGCTTGGAGGGTTTCGAGGGCGGCGATCGCCTTCGGGACGGGGCGGTCATGGATTAAATAGGGGACTTGATGCACCAATTCCCGGCGCAGGTGGGCAAAACGCCGCGCCTGGTCGCGATCCAAACCGGAACGGCGGCCAATTTCCCGCTCTGGAATTTGGGCCCGTTTACAGTCCCAAAACTCTGCCTTGGAAAGCACTGTCAACGGTTGATCTGGGGTTTTGGTGCGCCCTAGGCAAATTTGGTACACATGGTAATACCGCGCAGATACATCCATGATCGGGCCGTCGAAATCGGTGATCAGCCTTAGCATTCTCGGTTATCAATTCCGTGGAGGGGTTCTTTTAAGTTTTATAACAGAATGTGACCTTAGTTTTCTCGCCGTCTTAAGGCCTGTTCAATGATTTGTACGGCTTTGGCTCGATTTTGCCGCTGGGCAAACTCCAGGGGGGTTTGGCCATCTTCATCCAATTGGGTCAGGTTAGCCTTGGCGGCTAGGAGTTGGGTGAGCATGGGGATCCGGTCATGGAAGATCGCGGCGTGGAGCGGGGTTGGGGCTTCACAGACGGCACAGTAGGCATTGATATCACTCCCGGCTGTGAGGAGGAGTTGGAAGAGTTCCGGTTGATTGGAGGCGATCGCCCAATGGAGTGGCGTACCGGCATTGGGGGCTAAAGCATCCACCCTCGCCCCTGCTGTGAGCAATTGCTGGGCGATCGCCACATCTTCGACAAAATGAAGCGGAGTCCGTTGATTGTGATTGCGGTGATTGACATCCGCCCCCCGCTGTAACAGTTGGGTGACAAATGCACCATTGCCCTGACGTACCGCATCGATTAAGAGCGTATTCCCCGCATCGTCCTCTTGATTGACATCCGCCCCCGCCGCTAACAGTTGTTCAACAATCTCCCCCTGTTGAGATCGAAACGCACATTGGATCAGGGGCAAACCGTCATCGTGGTTTAACCGACCATTGGGAGAACCCCCCCGGGCCAAATAGGCATGGATAGCAGGGACATCGGTGCAGAGTTCCCTCGGTAAAATCCCCAAATAACTGGGGACAGCCCATTTAAAGGCCGTTAACCCCAAAAGCAGAATCAAACAGAACCCTTGGAGCAAACTGGGGGGCCGAACCCCCGTGCGGATTAATTGCCACAATTGGCTGACCAAGACGATCGCCACCGTTACCCCCGCCATCGCCACCGCCGGAACCCCTAAAATTCCCGTCAACAATTCCATTGTGATGCCCGCCCCAGTGGCCAGGGCTAAAATTCCCACCCCGCCCCAGATTCCCCAGTAGCGGCGCAGGGCTTGGCAAACCCTGAGACCTGGGGGGGTGGATACCGCTGTGAAGGGGGAAAAGCCCCAGAGCGCCCCGGAGATCATCAGCGTGGCGATCGCCCCCCACAGCACCGCCGCCAAGGAAGACCAGCGCACCGTGGCATCCACCACCCCCACCAGCGTTAACACCCCCGCCCCAAACAGCGAACCCAGTTGAATCGTCGGGTTGCCGATTTGCCGACCGCCGAAATAGCTCAGGAGGGCGATCGCCATCCCCACCGCCAACAAATAAGCCTGAGGCGTAGTCCAAACCCCGCCAAAAATCTCCAGGGCCGCCGCCGTCCCCGCCCACACCAAACCAAACCATAACCCCACAAACCCCCAAGGGAAATCCTGCCAACGCTGTTGCCAGGAAATCATCGGCGTATCCAAGGCCGGCTCCGCCCGGTAGGGAGTTTGGCGATTTAAAAAGGTTTCCAAATAGGGTCTTGCCCCCTCATCCCAACCCTCATCAGGCTGCTCCGCCAACTGCCAATCCAACGCCCACAGCTTGCCGTAGCCATTTTCCGTCACCGTCAAGGCATAGCGACTATCCGGACTCAAGGCCACCCCCGTCACCGCTGTTCCCCGTACAGCCAGAGTGGCTGCACAATCCCCCGTCAGCACATTCCACAATTTCGCCGTTTCATCGGTGCTACCAGAAAGCAAATGATGACTATCACGACTAAAGCAGGCGGCGGTGATCGTGCCTTGATGGCCCCGCAACGTATGGAGGCGACGGCCCAGGTTCACCGCCCAAACAATCAGGGTTTGATCCTGGCTGGTGGTGACGAGGTAATGGCCATCGGGACTATAGGCCAGGGAGGTGAGCGTGGATTGGGGCGTGGTGACGGTTTGCACACAAACCCCCGTGGCAATGTCCCAGCGTTTCCAGCTATTACTGGCCCCTGCTGACACACAGTAAAGACTATCGGGGCTAAAACAGAGGGCGTTAATGGCCGCCCCATGGGCTTGCCAATGACGCAGCATTTGGCCGGTGGTGAGTTCCCACAGATAGAGTTCCCCTTGGGCTGTCCCCCCAACGAGGTAATGGCCGTCGATGCTCTGGGCTAACTGAATACAGTGAAATTGAGGTGTACTCAAGGTTTGCAGTAGTTGCCCCGTGGCTACATCCCATTGCTGCAAGCCACTTTTGCGGCTACTGGTGATCACCGTCTGCCCTTGGGGATGGATGCTACAACTATCGAGATAGCCACGGGGATTGCCCACCACCTGCCCGAGGGTGCGCTCTGGGGTGATGTGCCAGCGTTTAATCGTACCGTCGCGGCTGCCGGTAAAGGCTTGGCCGTCGGGGGTGAAGGCGGCGGTGTGGATGCTGCCCACATGGGCGGTGAAGCTTTGGAGTTCCCAAGTATGTTGGAGCTGTTGACGGGGGAGCTTCGTATAAAGTTGCGTCCAGAGGCCAAAGGCATGGCGGTCTTCCCGATAGCCAGGGAGCGATCGCACCCCCTGTAAAGCCTGCCACACCTCCAACCATCGCCCCTGCCCTAGGGCCTTTTCAGCCTGGGCAATCCCTTGGTGGTATTCCTGAGTCACCGAACGCTCGGCGGCCAAGGACTGAGCCGCACAGAGGTAAAAGGGGGCTTGGTACGTTATTTGTTCTTGGTGAATATGCCAGAGGGTCAATTGCTCGCCGCTCACCAACGCTTGGCTGCCATCGGGGTTTAACACCGCCCGTTGGGAGGGGTTACGGGTGAGCGATCGCAACCATTGCCCCGTTTCTAATGACCACAATTCCACTGTTTGGCTCCCCACCAAACACAACTGACCATCTCGACTAATGCTCAAGGAATGAATCAACGTCGGCGCAATTTGTAGTGTTTTTAAAACCTTCCCCTGCAACGACCAAATCGTTAACTCCCCCGCCCCATTGCCCGTTAAGCACCGGCGGCCATCGGGGTGCATCGCGATCGCCGTCACCCCTTGGGGAGCGGCAAAACTGGTTAAACAGGTTTCCCGGTGGAGATCCCATAACCGAGGTTGTGAACTAACGGTCACGCCATACTGTCCTTGGGGTGTGGGCAAGAGGGCCGTCCCATCCCGATGAGAGATGAATAAGCAATCCCCCGTCGCCACCTCCATCAACCGGAGCGTCACCTCCGTTTGGCGCAAAAAATAACGACCATCGGCACTCCAACGCTGTTGGATCGGGCCCCGCTCTAGACCCTCCCAAGTTTGCAGTTGGGAAAATGTGGCCAGACATTTCCCCGTCATCCGACTCCAGAGCTTCAGGGTTTGCTCATTGGTGGTGGGATGGCTGGCAATGGTGACTAAATAACATTGGTCGGGGCTGAAGGCCATTAACGTGATCCGTTCCCCCGGATGGCCCGCAAGGCGATGGCTCTGATAGGTGCGACATTCCCAAAGTAGGATACTGCCATCGGGACTTCCCCAGAGGGCATATTGGCCATCAGGGCTATAGTCTAAAACTGTGGGGGCTTGGGGGTCGAGGGTTTTGCCCTCTGGGCTGGTGGTGCGGCTTTGCACTTCTTGGGCGAGGGCAAAGGCGGCCTGTTGGGTGGCGGAGAGTTGGGGGCAATGGTGGCGATAGGTGGCAAAGGCCTGGAGGGCCGCTTGGGGATCGTTACGCTCCAGTTGCATAAAGGCGACGAGATCCGCCGCCGTGGGGGGCAAGGTGGCGAGATCCGCTAGGAGTTGCTCCTCGCTAATTTGGCGCGATCGCCACCGCCACAGGTCATGGTTATAGGTAGCCCCTGGGTGTTGGGGTTGGAGTTGTTTCGCCTTTTGCCAGAGGCGCACCGCCTCCTGGGGACGGTTGAGGTCAATGAGGGCAACAGCTTGATTATTGAGGCTATCCGCCTGCCACTGTTGGGGAATGGGGGCTTGGCGGCTATAGGGGCTGTGAAAGTGATGGTGATAATACTCAATCAAGCTTTGGGTGCATTGTTGCAACGTGGGGGGCCGTTTCGCTTCACAGGATTTCCATAACTCTCGCAGTTCTGCCGGCCACCAATCGAGATGGGGGGCAAGGCCGAGGATCAATGTTGCCCAGGCCCGCAGATCATCAACGGGGCGAAGATTGGTGCTGTAGTGGAGATCGGTGAGCTTGAGAATCCCGGAACTGGTGATCAGCAGGTTTTGGGGTTTGAACCGGCCACAAACAAGGCGGTGTTGATGGAGATAATCCAGGCCCCAAGCGGATTGGATCGCCAGATCGAGAATTTGCTTGAGGGCGATCGCATCACTATTGCGAGCTAACCGCCCGGTTTGTAGCCAAGTTTGCAAACTACCCGCCGCCACATATTCCGAAAAGAGCAACAGTTGCCCCTGCCATTGGCGGACATAGTAAAAACTGGCAATGTGGGGATGGAGTCCCAACTTTAACCAACCCTTACACCGTTGGCGAAAATCCTGAAGTTCTGCTTCCGTTTGCTGCTGACGGGGCAAGACTTTCATCGCCAGAGACTGATGCCAAAGACGATGGGAAACATGGTAAGTGGCGCTAGATTCCCGCTCGCCAAGGCGCTCAATGACCCGATACAGGTTAAGGAGGGTCTCACCAACTTGCCAGTGGTCGGAAACCTGCGCCTGCATTGTTGACTGTTGCTCTCTGGTGAAGGATTAAGGATTTAAGTCCTGATTGTAGCAAGAGCGGGAGCAATCCGTGCTGATGGGAAATTCGGTTGTCAGCAGGAAGGCACAATTATTTTAAAAAATATTTTAAAAATGCCCCTCACCCTAAATCCCTCTCCCAGGGAGGGAGAGGGACTTTTCGGCCGTTGGGAAGAAAAGAGGATAGAGAAGAGAGGATAGAGTGAAATTGAGATTCCTCACTTCCCACTTCCTACTTCCCACTTCCCACTTCCCACTTCCCACTTCCTACTCCCCACTCCTCACCAGAGTTGAAGATTGTTAAATCCCAATGACATATTTCTTCCATTCGGTATTGCGACCGCTGCGGACATAGCGGGCAATTTCAAAATGGAGGCTACTGTAGGGCCGACGGGGCAAGGAGCGCAGGGGCATTTGGGCTTCCTCTGGGGTGCGACTGCCTTTTTTGACATTACAACGCACACAGGCCGCCACTAAATTCTCCCAAGTATCCGGGCCACCCCGGGAGCGGGGATGCACATGATCTAGGGTTAAATTGTCCCCTCGGTAATCGCAATACTGGCAAGTATGATCATCGCGCTCTAGGATATTGCGGCGGGTGAGGGGAATTTCTTTGTAGGGAACGCGGACATAGTACCGTAGCCGAATCACTGTGGGATAAGGGAAACGGGTAGAAACTGCTGTCACCGTATATTCAAGCTGCTCTGCTTTGCCTTTTAAGAGTAAAACAACCGCTCGCCGCCAACTGGTAATATTGAGCGGTTCATAGGAGGCATTTAGCACTAGAACCTTGCTCATGGGTTTCCTCCGCTGACCGGGATGATTTAATGTGTTAAAAATTCCCCCCAAATGGTAACATAGCAAGCCCACAAGGGGGCATCGCCAGCTTCCTCTTCTCAATCCAGTGTGCGATCGCCGCAATGCCGCCCCATGCTCCGCCGTATCTCAGGAGGGGCGAAATCTGGCGAAATCTGGCGAAATCTGGAAATATGTTTCGCCCCCATCCAGTGAACCGATCGCCAACCCATAGCCCTGAGGGATTGCGTTAAGATTCCCAAGGGTATATTGAGACATCAATCTATGCAATATCGGCGTTTTGGTCGGACTGAACTGGCGATGCCCGTCTTCTCCTGTGGCGGGATGCGCTATCAACACAAATGGCAGGATACGCCCTGGTCGGAGATTCCTCCAGCGGGGCAGCGCAATTTAGAGGCCATCATCAATCGCGCCTTGGCGGTGGGGATTAACCACATTGAAACGGCTCGGGGTTATGGCACATCGGAAATGCAACTGGGGCGGATTTTGCCTCACCTGCCTAGGGAGGAAATGATTGTCCAAACGAAGGTTTCCCCCCAATCTGACCCTTTGGCCTTTCGCCGCAATCTGGAGCAATCCCTGGGGTTTTTGAACCTAGAGAGGGTGGATCTGTTGGGAATCCATGGGATTAATACTTTTGAATTATTAAACGATACCCTGCGGCCGGGGGGTTGTTTGGATGTGGTGCGGGAGTTCCAACGCCAGGGACGGATTGGCTTTGTGGGGTTTTCGACCCATGGCCCGACGGATGTGATTTGTGAGGCGATCGCCTCCGGGGTTTTCGACTACGTTAATTTGCATTGGTACTACATTAATCAGGAAAATTGGCCCGCGATTGAGGCAGCCCAGAGCCAAGATATGGGGGTTTTTATTATCAGTCCCTCCGATAAAGGGGGCCGCCTTTATGATCCGCCGCAAAAATTAGTCGATCTGTGCAATCCTCTCAGCCCGATGGTGTTTAATAACCTTTTTTGTCTTTCCCATCCCCAAGTTCACACCCTCTCCATCGGCGCAAAAAGCCCGGAAGATTTTGATGAGCATTTAAAAACTTTGCCTTTGTTAGCCCATGGGGCTGAAATTTTGCCGCCGATTGTGGCGCGGTTGGAAGCAGAAGCGGTGCGGTGTTTGGGGGCAGAATGGTATAGCACTTGGGATCAGGGTTTGCCCGATCCCCATCAGGCCCCGGAGGCGATTAGCGTCAAAACAATTCTGTGGTTGCGCAATTTGGCCCTAGCCTATGATCTCGTCGAATATGGCAAAGCCCGCTATAACCTCTTGGATAATGGCGGCCATTGGTTTCCCGGCCAACGGCTCAATCCTGATTCTGATGCTTTTAAAACCTTGAGTGGATTAATTGCCGAAAGTCCCCACCGTCACCGCATCCCGGCTCTGTTACAAGAGGCGGCGGAACTCCTAGGGGGGACAGCGGTACAACGGCTCTCTCAAAGTTAATTTACCCTGTGCTAGGGTGGGGCAATGGGAAAGCACTGAGGGCGAAAGGTTTTTCGCCCCTACTCAATGGATTGGCGTGGGGGCGAAAGATTTTTCGCCCCTACTCAATGGATTGCCCACCACGGGAACTTTTTCCGGGGCGATCGCCACAACATTTTTAGCCTTTATCTACAAATTTATGACGATTAAACTCTTCTCCCTACTCCGTTGGACGGGCTTCGGTCTTGCTCTGCTGATGCCCCTCACGGCTCCGGCGATGGCTGCCCCCCTTTCTCCAGAGGCAACGCTTCAAATTGCCCAAGTTGCCCCCAGTAACCCCAACCTGCGGCTCACCCTAGGGGATCTCCCCGAAGGATTCATTGCTCCCCCCCCTGAGGTGGCGGCCCAAATTGCCCAACAGATTGCCCCATTGAGCGGGCAAATGCAGGCCAATGGGATTAATCCTGATCATATTTTTGTCTTTCTCCATCCCACAGCCTTTCAGATTGTCGTCGGTTTTCATGCGGCGGTGGCGGATTCTGCTCAGTTTGATGCCTATTTAGCCCGCTCCCAACAGCCGGAATTTCAACAGGCGATCGCCGCCCGCATCCAGGAACGCCTCGCCCAAATGCAAAACGTCGCCCTCAATAAATACACCTCTTTGCCCGGTATGCAGGATGTGGGGGATGAGTCGGCGGGTCTCCAGTTAGAGCTAGAACTGTATGAAACGAACTTTAAAGCAGACTTGATCACATTCCGGCAGGGGGATGTAGGGATGTTTACCGCCGTCATGTATCCCGCTGAGGCAACTCCGCTGCGCCCGTTGCTGGATCTGGCCAATATCCTCAACGATCGGATTTAGGCGCGAAAGGGAGAGGGCGAAGAATTTTTCGCCCCCACGGGAAAACTGGGCGGGGGATTTTTTCCTTGCGAATTGTTACGCATACCCCAAATGCGCAATTAATCTAACGCTGACTGTCAAAACTAAGGCATTATCCTACAATGGAGGTAGCGGAGACGAAAGTTTCCGTTCACTCCTCACACCACTTTTCCGCCCAATTTATTTGGGCGGTTTCTTCTTTCCGGCGATCGCCCCCTGCCCCTCTCATCTGTTGGACTGGATTATGCCAGATTTTGATTCCCTCTTTAACCAAATTGCTGAACTCGTTTTGCACCATTCCCCTAGCGGTGTAGAGGGGGAGATTGATCAGTTTATTCTCCAGCAGTTGCAAGCCATCGGGATCGACCATTGGCAGGATGAGGCAGGGAATATCATTGCCAAGATTTCGGGGCGGGAAGCGGGGGCGGTGGCGATTACGGCCCATAAGGATGAGATTGGCGCGATTGTGAAGGGGATTCAGCCCCAGGGACGGCTATCGGTGCGGGCTTTGGGGGGAGCATTCCCCTGGGTCTATGGGGAGGGGGTGGTGGATATTTTGGGCGATCGCCACACCATTAGCGGCATTCTCTCCTTTGGCTCTCGCCATGTTTCCCATGAATCCCCCCACAAGGCCCAACAGGAAAACGCGCCCCTGCGTTGGGAGCAGGCTTGGGTGGAGACAAAGCTTCAGTCTGTTGAATTAGAGATAGCGGGGGTACGGCCAGGGAGTCGGGTTGTGGTGGGCAAGCATCGGAAGCAGCCTTTCCGGTTGGGGGATTATATTGCCAGTTACACATTGGATAACAAGGCTTCAGTGGCGATTCTGCTCAACTTGGCTCAGATCGTGAAAGCCCCCCGTTATGATACCTATCTCGTAGCTTCGGCGAAGGAGGAGGTGGGGGCGGTGGGGGCGTTGTATTTTTCCCAGCGGCAACGGGTGGATCGGTTGATTGCCTTGGAAATTTGCCCCTTGGCGCGGGAATATCCCCTGGTGGAGGGCGATCGCCCCGTTCTCCTTGCTCAGGATAGTTATGGCCTTTATGATGAGGGCTTAAATGGGGAGTTGATGGCGGCGGCGCGGGGGGTGCATTTGCCGGTGCAGATGGGGGCGATCGCCGGGTTTGGCAGTGATGCCTCGATAGCGATGAAGTTTGGCCATGTGGCGAGGGGGGCCTGTTTGGGGTTCCCGACGGATAACACCCACGGTTATGAAATTGCCCATCTGGGGGCGATCGATCATTGCATCACGATCTTGGCGGCGTATCTCAACCAATAAGTCCCTCAGTTTTGGGATTAAAATTGATCAAGAAACCGGGTTTTTGGGACAATTGGGGCGGAACCTGGCGATCCGTGCAACCCGGTTTCTAGTCTGAGGCGTGGCGATCGCCCATCGATAAATCAATCTCTTTTAAACTGGTGAGATAATGGTAGATGCAAGCGATTAATATACAAATTCCCCTTCCCTCCCATCCGCATTACCCAATCTCCAAACACATGCTCTACCCGCACACGAGTCTTCGATTTCTCCCGGTTTGCCTCTTTTTGCGCCTCGCTCAAGGGATGCTTGCGGTATCCTCGCTCATGA